>WQXE01000174.1 GCA_009784995.1 Treponema sp.
AAGCTTACAGGATAGTTGTCATGTTCAGCGCCTAACAATATAACAGGATTATTTTCTATAAATTCTATTTCTTCAGGGGTAAATTGCGCAAGCATCTTATTTTTTCTATATTCATGTTTGCCCTCGTCATATAATTCGCTTAAATGATAATTGCCGCCGTTGTCCATCGCTTTTTGAACGGCGTTGATTATCGGTTCAAGCTGCGCGTTACGTGTCGAAAGTGAAACCGCGCTGTATATCAACGGGAAAAATTTACTCGTTACAATATCGCCAAAAACATCAAAAACAGCCTCGGCGGAGCTTTCCGCGAGAAGGGCGTCTACTTCACCGTTTTTTAAAAGTTCATATGATTCAAGATAATCACTTACATATACAGGTTCAAATTCATAAATTGATTGACGTAAAGCGTTTTCCGCGCTTCGGGCGTTAGCTAAAAGCGCGTACCTGGGAAGGCGCGTCTTTTGGATTTCGTGAATCGGTTCACTGTCGTTTAATCTGAAATATTCCACCCAGCGCAGAGCGATAGGAGAGGTCATAAAAAAACCTTGCTCGAACCGTTCTTCGGTTGCCATTATCGTACCTGTAAAATCATACAGCCCAGTCCCTAGCCCTTCAAATAATTCCCCCCACGGTAAGATTTCGGGAATAAAATCTACGCCGAACAACTCGGACAACCATTGGCAAACAAGCGCTGTATAACCTCTAACCTCGCCTTCTTCGTTTAAAAATGTTTCAGCGCTGTAAAGCATGCCATACGTAAAATAAGGTTGATCTCCGGCGGCTCTTTGCGACAATAAGCTTTCAATCGATAGAATTTCTTGCGGCGATAAACCGGGAATATCCTTATATGTATTAAACGGAGAAATAATTTCATTCGATACAGCAGTATTTTCTACATTTCTTTCACAGCCAAAAATCATCATCATAGTAAATAAGATGATAATTACTGCAATTTTTCTAAAATACATACAATATTATACAACATTTATACTAAATATTGCAATATTATGAACATGCGGTAATGACAGCAGGATTACGTCTGCGAAAAGTACTCTAAATCTTATCACCTAAGACAATTTTAACCAAATCAAGCGGTGAAATGTTTTTACCGTCTTTATAAACGCGCATATTTCCGCCGGAAACTTCGTCAATTAGAATTATTTGTCCGTTATTTCTGCCGAATTCAAGCTTAATGTCATAAAGTTCGCAATTAAATCGCGCAAGTTCGTCTTTTACAATACCGCAGATTTTTTTGGTTTGTTCTTTTAAATATTCGTATTCATCATTATTCAGAATGTTAAGGATCGCGAGTATATCTTTTGTGATAGGCGGATCTCCCCGTTCATCATCTTTAAGTGTTATTTCTACAAGTCCGTCTAACTCCTGCCCTTCTTTGGCGTATAAACCGTAACGGCGTATAAAACTTCCTGTCGCTCTGTAACGGCAAATAATTTCTACGCCGTTTCCAAAAGCAGCCGCCGGCAAAACTTCCATTGTATTGTTTTCGGTATCGGACTTTACATAATGGGTTTTAATGCCGTTTTTATGAAACAACTCAAAAAAATGTGTAGTTAATAAAAGCGCGCCTTTACCCATTCCTTCTATAGAAAGTCCTACAGTGTTTGCCCCAGGGTCAAAAACACCGTTTGTTCCGGTTACGTCATCTTTAAATTTTAAAAGATAATTGCCGTTATCAAGCGCGAAAACAGTTTTTGTTTTTCCTTCGTATACATGTTTCATATTTATCTATTTTATCGTTAAAGATAAATATTTACAATTGGTTTTAATCCACTTTAAATTGTGAAACTTCCTTGATTAACGAATTAATACCTTCGCGGTTTTTTATGCTTATCTCGTTTACCTGAGTAACAGCCGTATTTATTTGCTGCGCGCCGGATGCCATTTCGTTTATACCGGAAGCTATTTCCTGAGTTACTTTTTCCAAAGCGTTACTTTCCTTGATTACTTCTTTTGAACCTTCAAGCATTTGATTTGTATCATTTTTAACCTGAAGGGTTATTTCGTTTAAGCCGGAGATACCGTCAAGAACTTGTTTACTTCCGGCACCCTGCTCTTCCATTGAGTTGCGGATATTTTCTTCCTGTTGTGAAACTGTTGAAACACTTGTATCAATAGCTTCGAACTTTCTAAGGACATTATCGGTTGATTGGGTAATCTTGTCTATCGACTCTTTTATCTTTTTTAAAACTACACTGATAGTTTTTGACTGTTCGCTGGAACTTTCAGCGAGTTTTCGTATCTCATCCGCAACTACCGCGAAACCCTTACCCGCTTCGCCCGCGTGAGCCGCTTCAATCGCCGCGTTCATCGAAAGCAAGTTGGTTTGGCTCGCGATATTTTCCATAACGGAGTTAATTTCAAAAAGACCTTCAGATTCGCGGGATATTTCCTGAATGTCTGATACAACTTCGGATAAACCATTCCGCCCAACTTCGGAGGCTTCCTTTAAGGTTTTAACGTTACCTACATTATTAACAAGTGTTCCTGTAACAGAATTTATGTTAGCAACCATTTGTTCTATAGCGGATGAAGCCTGAGAAACATTATTGCTTTGGTTTTCTACATGATCATTAAGTTTAGTAATATTATTAACAACCTGTTCCATTGTCGCGTGTGTTTGGCTGACGCTAGCGCTTTGAGTTAAAATTCGATCTTTCATATTATTGGTATTAGCGGAAATTTCGTTTACCGCGGCTGCTGTTTCGTTCATGTTGTTTGCCAATACGCCGCCAATGTCAGATAACACACCCGCTTCTTTTTTAATATTAACAACAAGGTTTTTTACATTATCAAGTGTCGAATTTAAACTATGGGATAAATCGCCAATTTCATCTTTTGAAGAAAAATTAAATCTTTTGGTAAGATCACCTTTTCCCACATCCTGCAGCGTAACAGCCATACTGACAACAGGTTTAGCAATAGATCTTCCGATTATAGACGCGATTACAAAACCGCCGATAATAAAAAACGCTCCTACTCCCAGAATTATAAAACGAACATGCGCGAGTTGATTATCAACATCACTCTTTTCGATTGTGCTGAAAAGCAGCCAGGGATGACCGGAAATATCCGTGAAACCTCCAATTAAATCATTACCTTCGAATGTATATCTGGAAATACCTGTTCTTTCTTTTAAGGCTTGCGCTACTAAATTGCCTACCGGTTTCATGTCAGGATCGGTTTCCATCGCTAATATCGGATTAAATTGTTTAGTTACTAATTCCCTGTTTGGATGCGCGTTAACCGTTCCTGTTTCGTCAACTAAAAAAAAGTATCCGCTAGGCAGAATGCTTTTTAAATTTATCACGATATCGGACAAAGCTTTACCTCCGTCCAAACGCGCGATCAATACACCAATAACGGGCGCGCCTTGTGAATCGTTCTGGAAAACCGGTACGGCGAACATAACTACAGGCTCTCCGGTACGACGGCTTATAATCACTTCTGAAATCGCGGATTTTCCGGAATAAGCCTGTATTACATAATCTCTGTCTCCAAGATTTGTAGTAGTAGGATCTAAAACATAACGGGTTAAACCATCAGGATACACTAAACCTAATTCTTCATATCCAAGACGGTCAACATCGGGTAGAAGATTAGGCTGTATAACATCCC
>WQXE01000175.1 GCA_009784995.1 Treponema sp.
GGTCAAAAAGAAGCCGACGAAGGCACTGTATCGATACGCCTTCGCGACGGCAGGCAGCTTCCCGCTATGAAAGCCGAAGATTTCGCCGCGTATGTGCTGGAAAAAATTGAAAATAAGTCTTTGGAATTGTAACTTTAGACATATACAAAACCATCTTTTTTCCTTGCCGATTTAATATATTTTTCTTATTTTAAAAGTATGAAATATGAAAGTAATATTTTAAAGATGATTCACGAAAACGCGTTAAAAAAATTCAAGTATGGCATAATCTCCGAAGAGAAAATGCGCGAATACGATGAATTATGTTTGATTCCGGATAAAAACATATCCGTAAAAACAAAACCTGAAAAGAAGATAAGTTAATAATATTCTTTTTTTCAGTTTTGATAGTTTTAAACAGCTTGATCAATTTTTATGATCAGAAGTTTGTCTATCCTGTTACCGTCCATTTTTTTAACTTTAAACCTGTAACCCTGATATTCAAAAATATCGCCGGCGTGCGGGAGTTCTCCGGCAAGGTGTAATATTAATCCTGCCAATGTGTGGAAATCACCTTCTTCGCCAAGTCCAGGTAAAGACAGCGCTTTTGCCGCGTCGTCTATATTTAAAGTTCCATCCGCGAGCCATGTGCCGTCTTGCTGTTTTGTAAGCGGCTCTTCTTTTGCCATAGGAGTAGAAAGTTCGCCGACAATTTCTTCGACCAATGCTGTAATGGATATAATACCTGCCATGCCGCCATATTCATCCATAACAAAAAGATAATTTGATTGCCCCTGTTTAAAAGATTCAAACGCTTTTAAGGCGGACATGGTTTGCGGCACAAATTGGGCTTTTTTCATTATCGCGCGTAAACCTTGCGGATTTGGCTGGCTGTAATCAAGAATTATATCTTCAAGATATACGGCTCCAACAATTTCATCCTGATTGTCGTTTATAACAGGAAAACATTTTTGCGCCCGGTGTTCGATAACTTTGTCGCGTATGTCTTCGTAAGGTTCGTTAATGTCGATCCATTGAACTTCTGAACGATGAGTCATAAAAGCGCCGACAGGACGGTCGCCAAGATAAAAAACACCCTCTACCATAGTGCGTTCTTTACTTTCTACAATGCCGGATTTTTCTCCTTCGATAAGCGTGTTGCGCAGTTCGTCCTGAAGTTCTTCCTCTGATATATTATTTTCATCAATTTCCGGTTTAAAAACTTTGTTAAAAAATGACATTAATTTGATAGCGGGAATAGTTATAGGTAACATAGGAATAGAAAAAACTTTCATTATAAATAAAAGAGAAGCGGCTATTTTTTCCGGTTTTGTGCGGGCTAAAAGTTTTGGCAGCGCGTCTCCAAGTAATGTAATTATTATTACAAGAATTAATAAACCAACTATTAAAGTAACCAGGTAAAATAATGTAATAGAATTTTTAAAATTTATCATGATAAATAAAATTATTCCAAAAAATATCGCGTAAATTTTAAATATATTATTCCATAAACGGCATGAAAGTTTTAATTTTTCCGGATCTTCCAGTATTTTTAAAACGGTTTTATATCGTTTACCTTGTTCTTTTTCCAAACGTGTTTTTCTGCATAAACTTAACGCTGAATTAAAAAGAGTAAAAACTCCGCTTATCAATATTAATATTAGTATAATAAAAAAATAAGATAATATATAACTACCCATTTTATGTGTCTATCTCGTTACGGTTTAAAGGACGTACAATTGTAAGCGCACCCTGCGCCGTTTGCATCATTTTAATTTTACCGTCGGGGTTGACTTCGCCAAAAACCTGTACAATCGGGAAACGCGGATTTTCCGGGTTAACATCAACAACCTGTCCTTTTTTTCCGTTTGATAATAATACATAAAGTCCGATTGGGAAAATCGAAAGTGATAAAACAAGAGCTTTTACAACAGTGTCGTCATACGCTTTACCTTCATTTTTTAACAGTTCCAGCATACCTGTGTAACCGTCTTTTGCTTCTTTGTGAGGTCTTTTTGAACTGAGCGCTTCATAAGAACAGGCGACCGCTATTATTTTTGAGTACAAGCTGATTTTTTCGCTGACTAGTCTGCGCGGATAACCAGTTCCGTTTTCGCGTTCATGATGCTCAAGCGCGGCAAGACAGACAGGGATAGGGAAGTCAAATGATTTTAACATTGTATATCCAAGTACAGGATGAGTCATAATCAATTTTTGTTCCGGAGGAGTAAGTGGACGCTGGCTTAAATAAACTTGCGACGGCAGTTTTAACATTCCAACTTCGTGTAAAATTGCCGCGACTCCCAATTCGATCATGCGGTAGGGCTGCAATTTTAAATATGAACCGATTATAATCGCAAGTATTGTAGAACGAACCGAATGGGTGGCAAGGTAATTTTTTCCCGCTTCCGGTTCGATATTTTTTAAAACCCTCATAAGGAAGCGGCGGTCTTCTTTAACATATTCAACAATACTTTTAATTTTTTCCGTTACCGCTTTGGGATCCAGTTCGTCCGATACTGTCGCTCTTACAAACATATTTTCTACAAAGAAAAGGAAGCCGGAATAAAACTCTTCGGCTTTTGAAATCTTGTCAACGTCAGATTGCTGAGAAACCGCTATAGTACTTGGAGCAGGGCTGCCACCAGAAGCGGCGCCCGCGTTTTTGCCCGAACTTGATGAAACCTCAGCGCTGGCTGTACTAACTGACGAATATTCACTATTAGATTCACCTTCGCTGTGAATTATCTTATAACTCCATTTTTCGAGGATACTTACAATATCACTGGAAAACGGCATTTCCGGGGCTGTCAGAACAAAAGCGTTATCAATATATGTATTTTTTGTAAAATAACTGTTAGGTTGAATGTCTCTTATGGTAAATTCTTTCATTTAATCCCCCAAGCTTTTTTAAAGCCTGCCGCTTTGTATCGTTGACGTAATAAAATCTTTATTTTATCATTTCTACAATAGGCTGTTTTAGGAGAGTTCAAGTTGAAATCCAAATATTTAATCATTGCGTTTAGTATTATAGTCATAATCATTATATTAGTCACTGCTTTTCTGCCCGTGATATTGGGAATCAATGTAGAATCTGAGTTTATGTCATACGCGGTAGATTTTAGAATTATTACCTTACCGCTTCTTTCTATCATGATAACGCTCCTTGCTTTCATGAGTATATATTTCTTCCTTAATTATCGGCTACTTTCGCTTCTTGAAAGAGAAGATTGGCCCGCTTTAGCGTATTATTTAGAACAAAAGATCTTTGTAAAAGGCAGGTATAGTTTTCGCTATGTTCGGCTTTTAGCCAGCTCATATCTGGTTATTTCCGATTATATGTCGGTTTTAAAGCTGGAAAGCAAAACACAATTGGCAAAACCGTCATTAATTTCTAAAAATGTGCTTATTTTCGGCTCCGCAAGGGTTTTAAACAGTAACCCGGCAGAAGCGGTTGTTTTCTTTAAAACACACATGGAAAAATGCTCTTCAAAAGATAAACAGTGGGTTCAATGGTTTTATGGTTTTTCACTTTTACTGGCAGGAGCTTTTGACGAAGTAGAGCCTGTTTTCTCATCCTTGGCTGTTTCTTCCGATGATGCCCTGATTACGGGGCTTTCTGCCTATTTTTTAAACAGTTCATTGGA
>WQXE01000176.1 GCA_009784995.1 Treponema sp.
TGTTTCTTTGCTGCAAGTTACCTGCCCCTCGATCCAGCAGCTTGCGTAGCCAAGCGATGTTACGGCGAGTAACATGTTTTGAATAGCAGCGGAATAATCCTGAGTGTAAAAATATTTATCTTCATAGGCAGGTGTTTTTTGTGTTAATATACAAATACCTGCTGGCGCGCCTTCGCCTCTAAAGCCGTTTGCTTTTACAAGACTTGATACCGATTTGACCATTTCGGGAGCGTCCAAAGCAATAAGGGATGTTGTTTGCTTGTTACAGCCGCTGGGGGCAGCAAGACCCGCTTGCATAATTTTTTTCAAGTCTTCACGCGGGACAGCGGTGTTTTTGTATACGCCGCGAAAACTGTAACGGTTTTTTATAGCTTCTAATGTGTTCATGGTTTACTCCCTTGGTATCAAAATTATATATAAATATTATTTTTAAAACAACTCTATCTGCTCACTCTTTTTTTCCATTAATGTTCCCATGTATTTAAACAAGTTATCAACGCCAAGAACGATGTTATGCTTTTTACAGATTTCCTGCGCAAGTTTATATAACTCATTGTTATTATCGCTTGAAATATGATAATTGTAGCCGTACTTTTTATGAAAAACCTTTTTTAGCCCTGGAAAATGTTCATCAAGTTTTTGATAAAAATAATCACGGCTGCCTTCGCGTAATGTCATGCCAATTCCCCAAAAAAGAATGCCGTAAACGCCTGCTTCTATACAGTAATTTAAAAGACCTCGTAGATTTTCTTCGGTATCATTTATAAACGGCAGAAAAGGACAAAGCCAGGCGATAGTTTGTATGCCATTTTCCTGCATGATCTTTAAAACTTCATACCGGCGTTTTGTTGTACATACATTTGGTTCGATAATTTTGCAAAGGTCTTCATCAAAAGTGGTAAGTGTTGTTTGTACAATGCATTTTGCTTTTTTATTTATACTTATAAGAAGGTCTAAGTCACGAAGAATTAAATCAGATTTTGTTTGAATCGCCAAACCAAAGCCGTACTTTTCGATTATTTCCAGGCAGGTGCGTATGTTGGTTAAATTTTCCGGAATGTTAATATACGGATCGCTCATTGCGCCTGTGCCGATCATACATTTATTTCGTTTTCTTTTTAGCGCGTCTTCTAAAAGAGCAGGAGCGTTAGATTTTATTTGGACATCTTCAAAGTCATGATTAATTTGATAGCATTTACTGCGTGAATCGCAGTAGATGCAGCCATGAGTACAACCCCTGCTGATATTCATGCCGTTGTGCGCGCTTAAAATACCTTTGGCTTCTTTTAAATGCATAATTTATTTTCTTAAAATTATTCATCATTAAAAGCTATGTTTACTGCGCGCTCATAATCAAATCCGCGATCGCTTGTTATTTTTGCCGGGAGTACTTCAAAGTACACAAGCGCATTACGTCCAAGTATTAGTTCAACTTTTGGAGTACTGCTGCTGTTCTGCGATGCAGAAAAGCGCTGTGTTAGAACAAGCGGAGATGCGCTTTCGCGTAACAAAGATCTTTGCGCAGGTGATGGATTGGCAGGCTCTCCTATATCGTGCCAAATTTTTAACGGATTACAGACATTTTCATCAACAGTTTTTGTAATGATGCAGTAATCGCCTCCATTAAACACGCCGGAATTAAACGCATTCGCTTCAAATGTGAAGGACAGCCGCAAAGTATCGCTTTCTTTTGCAGATGCGCTGTTTGAAGCAATTACATTCCATGCGATGCCGCGATAAGTTCCGTCAGGTTTTTTTAAAACAATTGCTTCGTCTGAACGATGAACACATTCGCCGCTTCCAAGATCTTTAAAAAACTTGAATGTCCAATAAGTTGGTTTTGTTATTTTACCGTTTGCTACAAGACCAAAGCCGCCATGGAATGGAGTAAAAGGAACACCCCATTCTTCAAAAATATCTCCAAAGGTCCAGTACGAGTAAGATTCGCATGTATCCCCAAGGCGGGAAAGCAAAAATGCGATGTATGCGGCATTTAGATTTGTGTCGTGTAACGGTGTGCGCGGCGAATATGAAGTGCTGAACTCTGTTACATGCATTTCAATTCCGCGGTATTCCGGATAGCTGTCAATTATTTCCCGCGATACATCTGTTTCAGAACATGCTTTACAAAGCGGTCTTAATTTTGGATAACCGTATCTTCCTTCACGTTCAGGAACAGAAATGGTGTATAAGTGGCGCGTAATAAAATCGATAGGCATTTTTTCATCGCGGCAAAAGTTCAAAAAATCTTTAAGCCATGAAACATCGTCTACGCCGCATATTGCAGGACCGCCGACACGAAACCGCGAATCAACAGCTTTAACCGTAAAGATTGTTTCGCGGAACAATTTAAAATATTCCTGTCTGTCAGCATCTTTCCAGAAAAATTTTAGGTTTGGTTCATTCCAGACTTCTACAGGCCAGGATGTAACTTCATCTGCGCCGTAACGGTCAATTAAGTGCCGAAGCGTTGCAGCAACAAGATTATTCCAGTTTGCGTAATCTTTTGGAGGTGTAACATTACCCTGCCAGTAAAAAACTGTTTGATCCCCGGAAGCTATTGCTTTTGGCATAAATCCAAGTTCAATAAACGGGCGTATATCAAGTTCCAGATAACTGTCAATAACAAGATCAAGATATGTAAAATTATACTCAGCTATAGTTTTTTCATCATCTGTTTTGTATTCCTGATATATCGACATATCTTCATGAAACAGACCATGCCCCCTAATCCACTTAAAGCCGATATTTTCCTGAACAAGTTTTAATTGTTCAAAATATTCCTTTTGCAGCGCTAGCCCCATTCTTCCGGTTCCGATGCAAAGACATGTATTGTTTTTAAAACGGATAACTTCTGCATTTCCAAGAGCATAAGTTTTTTCTTGTTTAATCTGTTGTTTGTTTGTTGTTTCCATATTTTTATCATATTATACAATATTATATTTGTCAAAAGTTTTATTAATTAAAACAATTATTAATTATTGCTGGATAAATATATTAATTATGGATATAATGGATATATGAGAAATTTTCATATTTTTTACAGGGTTTTGTTTATTCTTTCTTTATGTTCAATTTTTGCCGGATGTGCTATTTTGGCAAATAAAACTTATTCGTACGCATTTGGCAGGATAGAAGAAATACCGGAAGGGGTTTTTCATACGTATATCACCTGGAATGATATCGATAAGAATAAATATAACCGGGAAAATATTTACTTTTATTCCGGGGAAAACAAGCTTCAGGGTTTTATTTACGGGAACTTGAATAGTAATGGCCTGGTTATTATATCGCAAGGATTGGGAAATACAGCAGATCATTACTTAAATTTAATTATGTATTTTGTAGATAATGGCTGGAAAGTTTTTGCGTATAACAATACTGGAGTCAGCGGAAGTGAGGGAGAAAGCGTACGAGGTTTAACGCAATCGCTTTTTGATCTTGATGCTGCGCTAAATTATGTAAATAGTTCAAATGATTTAGTCGGTTTACCTGTTATGCTTGTTGGACATAGCTGGGGTGGTTTTGCGGTCTGCGCAGTTCTAAATTATGATCACAA
>WQXE01000177.1 GCA_009784995.1 Treponema sp.
TACCAATGTCGGAAATTTCCAAAGCATTGATATATAAACAACTTAATGATCAATATTCATTTCATACACCCAAAGCAATCTCTTATTTGCGGTTCCTGGGGAGCGAAGCGGTATGACCGAGAAGCAAAGATTTCTTATTTACGTTAGGCTGGGAAATTTGATAGCAAGTGTCAGAAAAAGAAATAATGTAGGTATGAGTGAAGCGATAAAGATTTTGTTAGAAAAAAAAATAATCCAGGAATTAGAAGATCTTGAAACAGGTTATTATCTTGAAGGTTCTGCCTACCTTACAGAAATATTCCAGTTATAAAGACTAGTAAATTAAATAAGTAGGTTAATTATTTTATCGAATTCCGCTAGACATTCTGTGTAACTCTGTGGTTAAAATTAAAACCTCCGTGAAACTCCGTGCACTCCGTGGTTAATTATTCTTGATTAAATTTCCAATCGCGTATAATGGGTATATGTCAATGTCATCGATGTTTCCAAAGTTTTCCATTGATGTTCGAATGCCTTTTTTTATATGTTTTTCTTTCATAAAAAGCCGAAGGCTTTGCATGCCGCCCTGTGTTCCAGCTTTTACTTCTATTGGAATAATATTTGATCCTTTTTGAATTATGAAATCAATCTGAGCGTTACCATGCGGGGAGCCTGGATTTGCCGAACGCTGCCAACAAAATAATTCATGCTGCTTAAAACAGGAAGCGGATTTTATTAACTCCTGTCCAACAAATATTTCCGCAAGCGCTCCGCGATTAACAGCGGAAAAATCGTCAATAGGAAGTATTTCCGCGCGAAGACCAAGGATCTGTAAAAAGATGCCTGTATCACAGGGAATAATTCGCCGGAACTTTGAGTTTCTCTCCGCGCCAAGAGGAATGCCATTAGCGGCTGTATGAGTAACAGGATAAACCAATCCCGCCATAATAAGTAAATCAAGCGCCTGCTTTGCTGCCAGAGCAGACGTTCCCGGAGAGGCTCGTTCATAAACAAATTTTCCTTCGGTTTGACGCATAACCGCTTCAAAAATTTCGTTTAGAAGCAGTAGCGGTATTTTTTTCCGGTATTTTGCAAAATCAGTTTTTAATACAGTAATAAGATCGTTTAAAACAATTTCCGCGCTTAATAAATCTTGTTTGCGCGCGTAATGAGAAACCGCTTCAGGCATTCCTCCTGTTATTAAAAATGTTTTAAAATAATCCAGGAGCAGTTGATGAATAGGTTCATCAAGCGGTTTTTCCGGTGACGCGATTCTTACCGCATCAGTAAGTTCTTCACTATGCATAGCTGTTAAAAATTCATCGAATGCGAAAGGATACATAAAAAAAGAGCGGATTCGTCCAATGCCAAATGACGGTATTTCTTCAAGAGCGAATTCCAAAAGTGAACCAGCTGCTATTACATGAAGTTCAGCATATTTTTCATAAAAAAACCGAAGCTTTATTAATGCCGGCTGACAGCTTTGGATTTCATCAAAAAATAATAATGTTTCCCCTGGAATTATTGGTGTTTTATAAAAAAGAGCCAGTTTTTCACATATTTTCTGAGGAGAAAGGGAAGAGTCAAAATAAGTATTTATTTCTTGACCTTCTTCAAAGTTAATCTCGATAAAATGTTTAAATTGCCGCCCCAAATGCCTCACCGCCGAGGATTTTCCTGTCTGTCTTGCCCCGCGTAAAAGCAAAGGTTTTCTGTCAGGCGGCATTTCCTTGCTCCAGGCGAGAAGAGCTTTATCGATATTTCGCTTAATATATTGATTTTCCATATTTCCTTACTTACAACAAAGTTTCCGGCACCCAATAATACCATGTTTTTCAAGAAAATGAAAGGCAAAAAAACATGAAAATTCAAGAAAATGTAACCCAAAAAACGTTTAAAAATTAAGAAAATGTAGGGCAAAAAAGATAAGTTAGAAAAAGTAGATGTTAATAAGTTGTTTAAGAAGAAGTTTAACCACAGAGTTTCACAGAGTTATGGGTGATGTTTGATAATACCCAGAAATCTTCCTGTACACTGAACTACGAAGGTCATGAATTAATGTCTCCCGTAGTACATATTTCTATGGAACACGGATTACCACGAATTAAACAGATTAACACGGATTTAAGAATATAACTTTCTTTCTTAAAAAAATCCGTGTAATCCGTAAAATCAGTGGTAATCCGTGTATTTATAGATACCCTGTTCGTATTCTCTGTGGTTAATTATTCTTTGTATTAAAAAGTAATTTATAGTGATATACTAATTATATGACTGAACAAGATATTGCGATGTTTGTTAAAAATTCATATTTACGCTGGACAAATCATATTCTTGTAAGACTTTTACAAAGAAATATCCGTATAGATGATGTGAAAGCTGCTCTGATGAATTGCGAAATAATTGAACAGTATCCGAATGATTACCCTTTCCCAGTTGTCTGGTACTGGGACGCACAATAGCAGGGCGAATACTGCATATAGTTTGCGGCTCAAATGGGATTGAATTGTGGCTGATTACCGCATATTTTCCTGACCAAAATGAGTGGTCAGAAGATTTTAAACAAAGGAGAAAAAAATGATTTGTTTCATGTGTAAAGGCTCTATGTTGGATGGTTTTTCTAATTTTACTGCCGATATGGGTAAGTGTATTATTATTGTTAAAAATGTGCCTTCTCAAATATGTGACCAATGCGGAGAGGTTAGCTACAGAAATGAAACCGCTAAGCAACTGGAAAAAATAGTCCAATCTCTTACAGAGCCAGTTAGAACTGAAATTGCTGTTGTGAATTATACAGAACAAGCAGCTTGATTGTTTAAGAAGAAGTTTAACCACAGAGTTATGGGTGATGTTTGATAATACCCAGAAATCTTCCTGTACACTGAACTACGAAGGTCATGAATTAATGTCTCCCGTAGTACATATTTCTATGGAACACGGATTACCTCGAATTAAACAGATTAACACGGATTTAAGAATATAACTTTCTTTCTTAAAAAAATCCGTGTAATCCGTAAAAATCCGTGGTAATCCGTGTTTATACTCTTAAGTATACGCATATGGTGCCTGTCATCTCTTTATTTATCTAAACAGTTTGAGTGTTTAAACAAATTAATTGATGACAGGCGCTAAAAACTTTTTTATTCATCTTACTCGGTGTATTCAGTTATTGAAATCATCCTAAGATAGAATGTGCCTAATTGGTCGCCGCATTGAAACTGTAAATGCCGAAAGCCATCTGGCGGAATAATATCCCCTATTACTGTGAAGGTTTGCGGTGTTGTAGTTAGGTTTGCGTCACCACCTAAATAAGTTGAGGTATCATTATTTTCGTAATACAGTAAGAATATATTACGAGTACCAGTCTCTGCCCATGCTTCAAATGTATATTCATAACGTTTACCTGTTTCCGCATTGAAAAAATACCTGGGTCTTATCCTCCATGCGGTACCTCCTATTTCGCCGCTTACGGTAGTAGTAACGACACCTGTTTCATTGTTAACAGAAAAATGATCTAATGTAGCATTATTTGGCAGACTATAATTCATTAACCA
>WQXE01000178.1 GCA_009784995.1 Treponema sp.
AACATTGTATCATTAAATTATCAAACAAACAATAAAAAAATCAACCTGCTTCGGGGTAAGTGCTTTGGGTATGTTTTATATTTGTAAGTATTTCAAAAAAACATTCGATTAATTCTGGATCAAATTTAGTTCCGGAAAGTTTACGCATTTCATCAAGAACTTCACTTTCACTCCAGGGTTCCTTGTATACGCGTTTTGAACAGAGGGCGTCAAAAACATCGGCGATGGCTACAATCCTGCCGCCCAAAGGAATTTCCTCGCCTTTTTTACCGAGCGGTTTACCGTCTTGATCCGCTTTTTCTATTACACCTGTATTTGGATTGATCCAGCCGGGATATCCTGTGCCGTCCCAATTTTCGTGGTGGGTTAGAGCGATTTCTTTCGCGAGAAAGTCCATAGAGGTGTTAGCGTCATCAAAAAGACTCGCGCCGTATACAGTATGGTTTTGCATAATAAGATATTCTTCAGGCGTAAAGCGCGCGGGCTTTTGTAAAATAGTATCAGATATGGCGACCTTGCCGATATCGTGAAGCATCGCGCTCATTTTTAACAAGTCGCGGAATGTGTCTCTTTCTTTTACAGGAATGTTTTTATGATATGTCCATCGATCATATATATCTACCGCGTACCCAGCGACACGGTTTACATGCGTACCGGTTTCTTTCGGGTCGCGCAATTCAGACATTCTGATCATTTTTAGAATCATCTTTCTTGTCATAAAAGCTCTTTGTAAAACCATAGTCGCGCTGGTAGCGAAATGAGTAAGAATGATTTCATCATCTTTTGTAAATGTGATTATTTTTTCATCAGTATCTTTCGCGTTAAGGACTTGAATGACACCCATTAATTTTTTATCTGTCGCGACAAGTGGAATTGTTAAACTTGATACAGTTTTATAACCTGTTATCATGTCGTAGTTGGAATTGAATTTATAGGGAGCTTCCGCGGGGATGTTGTACATATCGGGAACATTGATAGGTGTTTTATTTAACGCGCAATAACCCGATATTGATTTTTCGTTAATGGGGACTGAAAATATTGAATAAATCATTTTCTGCCCGGCGGGGAGAATCTTTTGAACAGTATCGTTTTGCGAATATTTTATGGAAAGTTTTTCCGTGCCTTCTTCGCCCTGTTCTGTAGGAACAGTTATATAAATTGAACCCGCGTCGGCATGAACTACTTTTCTGGATTCATAAAGTATTCTTTCCAGAAGTAAATCAAAATCCTGAATTTGGTTTAATTCTGAATCAAGTTGAATTATATTTTTAAAATCATCGTCTTTAATCATGGTTAATAATACCCTCTTGCTTTAATCATCGATCATTAATATTGTATAATAAAGAGGGAAGTAATACAATGGGAGTCATTAAAACAGCGCTGGAAATCGCGTTGGAAAAGACAGAAAACGTAAAAAGCGACAAATCCAGTATAGGTTTGTTCGAAGCGAAGCAGAGGGGTAAAAAACTTGCCAATGAATTTCTGGCAGGGGATTTGGACATTGCCGCAGAACTGAAAAAAACGCCTGTTTCCGATAAACAAAGTCTTATTCAGGGGATTTTTGACGTACTAATTACTCAAATAGCTCTTCCTTCCGGCAATGAAGATGAAAAAAAGATAGAAAAACTTGGTAAGGGGTTAGAAGTTTTACTCCAGCCAAAAGAATCAAAAGAATTTTCCGCGATGTACAAACAACTGACCCAGATTTATACGCAGTATTTACAGGAATCGGCTCAGTATGAGCAAATGATACGCCAGCAGTACGCTCCAAAGCTGCGTCAAAAAGAAGAGGAACTTTCCCGCAGATTGGGCAGGGAAGTACGTATCGATCCTTTGCAAGACCCTGAATTTGTAGCGTTTTACAATCAGCACATGGGAACTGTTAAAGCGAATTATGAACCTGTTGTAGAGCAGGCAAGGGAAGAAGCGCGAAGAATGTTCGGCGTTGATAAGTAAAATTATACTACTTCGTTTTTATCAAGTACATTTTCATTATATCTAATATTTTTTCAAAATCAACGGGTTTACCTATATGCGCGTTCATGCCTGCTTCAATGCATTTTTCTAAATCTTCGGTAAACACATTCGCGGTCATGGCAATTATTGGAATATCTTTCGCTTTTGGCAAATCAAGCGAACGGATTTGTTTGGTCGCGTCGTACCCGTTCATAACAGGCATTCTTACATCCATAAAAATAATATCGTATTTTTCCGGATCAGCGGAAAACATATCTACCGCTTCTTTGCCATTTTCGGCGCAGGTAATAATTAATCCGCTGTCCTCTAAAAATGTTGTTAATACAAAACGATTACTTAACATATCTTCGACAATCAATAACTGCTTGTTTTTGAATACATCGTCCGTAATATCTGTTCCCATATATGTTGTATTATCGCCTTTTCGCGATATATCCATATTTTTAAATTTGTACGCCAAGCGAACGACGAAGCTAAACTTTGTACCAATGCCTAACTTTGATTCTACCCATATTTGACCGTCCATTGCTTCAATTATGCGTTTTGAAATCGCGAGCCCCAACCCTGTACCGCCGTATTTGCGGGTTATTCCGGTTTCCGCTTGCTCAAAAGCGTCAAACAATTTTTTCTGATGATCGTGGGATATTCCTATACCGCTGTCTATTACATCAACGCGCAATTCGCAATATTCATCGGTTTTATCGGTCATTTGAACATCTAATCGGATTTTTCCGCCTTCACGCGTAAATTTTATAGCGTTAGATAATAAGTTTGTTACTAATTGCTTCAGCCGTTGATCGTCGCCGATAACAATAAACGGTATATTTTTATCTATAAATACTTTTATTTTTTGCTTCTTAACATCAGAGTTGACATGAACAACCGAAATAACTTTATTAATCATTTCTACAAAATTAAATTCAACGTTTGAAAGCAGCATTTTGCCCGCTTCGATTTTTGTTAAATCAAGTATATTGTTTATAACCCCAAGTAAATGAGAAGAAGCGTCTTCTATTATACTAAAAGCATGATCTTTTTTTTCTATATCTTTTGCTTTTTTTCCTATAGTGGTCATACCGATTATCGCGTTCATGGGAGTGCGCATTTCGTGGCTCATGTTGGCAAGAAATTCACCTTTCGCGCGGCTGGCTTCCTTTGCTTTTTCTGTTGTTTTTACCAATTCCAGGTTAGATTCTTCGATTGCCGCCATCATTTTATAATGTTCGCGTAAATCGCGTGTGTACCCGATTACGATATTATCATCGCCGTATATAGAACGGACAAGTATAACCTCCGCCGGTATCAATCTATCGTCATCAGGCATTTTATGCGTCCAATCAAACGCGCAATAACCTTCTTCAAACGCCTTGTTTACGAGATACACGGCTTTTTCGTCCGAACGCTGCCCATCGGGTTGATATTCCGGCGAGCAGCACTGTATAAATCTTTCGCTGTATTCCTTTTTATCTTTAAAACCGTACAGCTTTACCGCCGCTTCATTACAGTCTATTGTATTTAAGTTTCTATCCCAAATTTGAGCGCAAATCGGTGAA
>WQXE01000179.1 GCA_009784995.1 Treponema sp.
ATATTTTTATGGTAAGAGAAATTATTAAACCAAAAACTTCAAATATAAATCTTTCAATACCTTTAGAATATATTGGGAAAGAAGTAGAAATTCTTGTTTTTCCTGTAAATATTACTTCAAGGTTTGAATATGATGAAAAAAATGAACAAGAAAGAAGAAAAAAAGCCTTTGAAAATTTTATGAAATTAAAAGGTACGCTGCCAGGTGATTTTGATTATAAAAAAGAACTAGCTGAATACCGAGATGAACGTTATGGTCATATTAATTGATACTAACATTATATTGGATCATCTTATTCCGAATAAATCGTTTGCAGATACGGCAGACGATTTATTAACATTATGTTTTCAGCAAAAATGCAATGGGTTTATTGCTGCGCATAGTATTACTAATATTTTTTATATTCTTAGAAAACAATTCTCTGTATATGAACGAAAAAAGATGCTAATTGAACTTTGTGATTTTATTGAAGTTGTTGGTATTCAAAAAAGCCAGATCATTAATGCTTTGATAAATGAAGATTTTAACGATCTTGAAGATCGATTACAGGTTGAATGTGCAATAATGATAAATGCTGATTATATTGTTACTCGCAATATATCAGATTATTCTTCATCGCCCATTCCTGTTATATTACCAGAAAATTTCTTGAAATTAATAAATTAGATATTATAAACCAAAAACCCCGCGATCTTGATCAAAGGTAACTGACCCCGCTATACTTACCAATTCCAACTTGCCAGCCGCTTCCCCAGCGCTTCTGTCAAAATAGTTGCAGCTAACGATTTAACTTCGCCGAAAGACTTGTTGTCCATAGAATAGCGATGTAATTGCGCTGGTTCTAGATTTCCAACAACACAAAGCCATTTGCGGCTGCCGGGACTAAGTACCAATCCGTATTCAGAATGAACTTCGCAATTTATATTGTTTTCGTTTATATCCGGTTGTATTCCCAATAAATGCGCCCAGCGCCACATAAAATGAACAAGCAGCCGGCCGCATAATTCTTCGTTTGCGTTTTCCAAAGCATCAAGTGTTTCCATTGCAATTTTTAACGCTGCTTGCCAATCACCGCCGCCGCCGTGCGAAGATAAAATTGTCTCCGCTATAGCGCTTGCAGACATTGTTCGTTCGTAAAGTTCTCGTAGACCCGCTCTCCATGAATGTACATCAAAGTCGCTTAGTTTCGCGTAGTCCTTTATTTTGTCTCGGTAAATCCAAACCTGACCTGAATTGTAAGGAGCGCAGTGCGCGCGCAGTTTGCTCTTTGAGCCGCCGAACACAGTCGCTTTTAAAATGCCTTCCTCGGAAGTGAGTAGGGTAACTTCGTTGTTAGACTCGCCTGATTGACGACACCTGAGAACCAAAGCTGTATACGTAGCCGTTCTTGACATATTATGATTCCATATTTAATCACACGGAGGCACAAAGGCACAGAGCGCACGGAGTTAATTTATTGTATAATTCAATCACTCTTTATTCTTTCTCCGTGTTCTCCGTGTCTCTGCGTCTCCGTGTGAAATCTTTTGCGATTATAAGTCCAATGCGAAGACTTTGCTGCCTCGGTTGTAATCATACACACTGCGTTTTTGCTCAGGCAGGCTGTCAACCGAAACTTCCTGAAACCCCAAAGATTCAAACCAATCCTGCGATTTAGTTGTAAGCGCGAAAACCCGGCTCATTTTTAATTTTTTTGCCTTTTCGATTAAAAAGCCTACGATTTTTCTGCCAAGACCGAGGTCTGTGTAATTCGGGTCTGTAGCAATTGCCGCTATTTCGCTCTGAAATTCACCCCAGTAGTGTAATGCTCCGCAGGCTCGAATTGAACCGTCGATTATTAAAACAGAGTAATCATCTTTTTTTTCAAGGATTTGCTCTGGGTTTCGCCTGACAAGAAGACCGTTTTGCATTAAAGGTTCCATTAAACGTAAAATGTCTGGTAAATCCTTTGAATGTAAAACCCGCACAGCATCGTATTCGTCGGTATAAACCATAGTGCCAACACCCAGGTTTGAAAAAAGCTCTTTTAAAACAGCGCCTTCTTCTCTTCCATCTATTATATGTATTCTGTGAACACCAGCTCTGCAAGCGTTTAACGCCAGTTTAAGCTCCCGTAAATATTGCTGCTTTGTATCCGAATCCGCTTCATCCTGATGAAACTCGTTATAAGCTGTTATGAATAATTCCGCTTGCGAAGGAGTAAGGCGCACAAGACTGCCGTCTTGTCTTGTTTCAAGGTTTTCTATTGTATTTCGATGAGCGATTTTTAACGAACGTTGCATCAATGATATTTTATTATCTTCCTTTAAGTAGGATTCCAGACAAGAATCGAAATTATCGATTTTAATTCCGTCATGGGTGGTAAGGATAAAGAGTTTAACAGCACCCAACGCCGAAGAAACCTGTAAGGCAATTTCGTCACTCGGTACATTGTACGGTTTACCCGAAGGACTCCAGCCAATACAGGGTAAAATCGGTACCATCCCCAGATTTAAAACCCTTGTAAGCGAGTCTGTGTATATTTTATCGACAGTGCCGGTATGCTCGGTATCAATGCCGTTTATTACGCCTAATCCCCTTGCTCTTACAAAATTGCCGATTAAAGCGTTTACCCTGCTGCCTGTAAGATATGTCATAAAACGGCTTGCTACATTAAACGCCGCCATTTCAACGTAGGAAATTGCCTGCGAAGTTGTTACCCTGACTTCTCCGTCACAGGTGGAAGTATAAGAAGTTTCGATATTATGCTGATTAAATACAGCGTCTATATTTTCTTTGGCTCCGGGGACAATTATTACTTTAAAACCCGTTTTTGCAAGGAGCGCCAGATCTTTCATAAGACCCGGAAAAGCGGGGTCTTCTGTGACGGGGTAATCGATTTTAAAAACCATCGTAGAATTTTCGAACCGGCTTTGATAATGAAAAACCTCGCGAATTAAATCTACCTGGGAGCACAATTTCTTGTCCATTTAATTATTTTAATACGAAAATGAGCTTCTTTCTATAGCTTAATACTCTAAAGGTATTTTTTCTAATTCCGATATTAGTAATGAAACGGGAAAACTCCGTTTGAAGCTTAAATCAATGATCATAAATGAGTTTTCTCTTCCTGATTGGAATTACGAGCCCGTTGGGTATCCGTAAGTTCATTTAGGTAACCTCACCCTTCCGGGAACGGTGGGTCGGGGGTTCTAGTTTTTCCGTGAAAATTATTTCACCGAGAAACGCAAATGGCACAAAGTTTTTTGTTTAACCTGCGTTTGCTTGTTAGACAAACAACTGCAAAAAAATGAGTTTGAAAAAACTCGAAATGAAAAATCGCAAAGCGGTTTTTTTAACAAACGGCATGGAAGCCGCGGCGAATAAATTATTAAAACAATTCGTTTTAATAACACGCCGAAAAAAGCCAAAGGAGTGAGTATATGATTATCAATCACAACTTAAGTGCAATGTTTGCCGACAGGTCCCTCAAAGTTACCCAGGTGTTCCTGGATAAAAATATGGAAAAATTGTCGAGCGGACTTCG
>WQXE01000180.1 GCA_009784995.1 Treponema sp.
GCTCCATTCTTCTATGCCGCCACCCATAGGGGTTCCCATAGCGTTAGGAAGTAATTTTAAGCTGCTTCGATCTATCGAGTAATAACGCGGAATAACGATTCTAACATCGTGTCCAAGTTTCGCAAGGCTAATTGAAAGCGCGGAAACAGCGTCGGCAAGCCCGCCTGTTTTAGCGTACGGTACGGCTTCGCTGGATACCATTAAAATTTTCATTTATTAACTCCTTCGGTTATAAAACTAAAAACTATCTGCCATCTTGTAGTTTTTTTCGCTTAGGATTTTTAATCCTTTATCGTGATCCTGTAATTTAAAAATAACAACCGCTTTTCCGGCTTGTCCTTCCAAAGACGCGTAAAGATATTCGATATTAACCTGTGACTGCTGAAAAATATCCATTAATTTAGCGAGGCTTCCGGGAATATCATCAATTTCTACAGCTACTACATCGGTCTGCCTTGTTGTAAAACCCGCCGCGTTAAGCGCGTCTACAGCTCCATCGGTCTTGTCAACAATAAGGCGTAAAATTCCAAAATCCGCGGTGTCGGCTATACTGATTGCCCTTAAGTTAATACGCGCGTTTGAAAGCGTCTTTGTAACTTCGCTTAATCTGCCTGTTGTGTTTTCCAAAAAAACCGATATTTGTTTTATTCCCATTTTTTTCTCCAATCCCTATTAATTGTAACCCTATATTTTCCGGTTGTCGATGACTCTTTTCACCTTTCCAACTTCAGGGCGTACAATTGTTTTTGGTTCTACCAATTTTACTTTTAAACCAATTTGCAATTTGCTTTTCATCACCTGTTCAATACGGTTACGAAGGTTTTCCAAACCTCGTGTTTCATCACTGAAAAGTTCTTTTTTAACTTCAACCTGAAGTTCCAGTTCGTCAAGGTGATTTTCACGGTTTATAATGATGAGATATTGCGGTTCTGTTCCTTCAATTTCGATAAGAGCCTGTTCAATCTGGCTCGGGAATACGTTTACCCCTCTTATGATGAGCATATCGTCGGTTCTTCCAAAAAGACGGTGTATACGCCTTGTAGTGCGTCCACATCCGCACGGCTCTTCGATAAGACAGGTAATATCGCGGGTTCTGTAGCGCAAAAGGGGTGTGCCTTCTCTTGTTAAAGTTGTAAAAACAAGCTCGCCTTTTTCTCCGGCAGGTAAAACTTTCCCGGTTTCCGGGTCGATTATTTCAGGGTAAAAAAGGTCCTCATTAACATGAAGGCCGTTTTGCATTTCACATTCAAACGCGACACCGGGACCGATAATTTCTGTTAAGCCGTAAATGTCGTAGGCTTTCATGTCGTAGCGCTCTTCGATTTCTTTGCGCATACTTTCGCTCCAGGCTTCCGCTCCGAAGCAGCCTTTATTTATGGGAAGTTTTTTTAAATCGATGCCCGCTTCCGCCGCTTCTTCCGCGAGGAAAAGCGCGTAAGACGGAGTACATGTAAGCATAGTTGAACCAAAATCGCGCAGGATCATTAATTGACGTTCTGTATTGCCGCTGGACATTGGAAGAACCTCGGCGCCGATTGTAATGGAACCGTAATGCACTCCGGCGCCGCCTGTGAAAAGCCCGTATCCGTAGCAATTTTGAACGATATCATCACGGGTGCAGCCCGCTCCTGATAATGTCCTTGCCATAACCTGCCGCCAGATATCAAGGTCTTTCATGGTATATTCGTTTACAACCGGTTTACCGGTTGTACCTGTACTCATGTGAACTTCTACAATTCTGTCGTTAGGGCAGGCTCGAAGCCCGTGTGGATAATTTATCCGCAGATCCTCTTTGGTTGTGAATGGAAGTTTTTGTATATCTTCCATGTTATTTATATTTACAGGTTTTATGTTTGCTTCATCAAATTTTTTACGATAATACGGTACTTTGGAATAAATAGTTTCCACAAGGTTTTTTAAAGAAGCGAGTTGAATTTTTTTTCTAACCTTTTCTTCCATACATTCGTATTCGGGGTTGTAAATCATAATATCTCCTAAGTTAAACTAAAACCGGTGATGTGAGTTTTTCGTCCATTTTGCGTAAACGCCGTGAAAGATCGCGCGCGAGATTCATAATCATCAGTGAAAAAGCTTTTACATCCAGGTTATATATTACACGTAATGCTTTATTTGATATAGACATCAATGTAACAGGCGTAATCGCTTTGATTGACGCGACAGCCGGCATAACATCAAGTACTTCCATTTCTCCAAAAGCATCCCCTTCGCTGAAGCGTACGAGTTCGACATTTTTTTTTGTAATTACAACCTGTCCTTTTAAAATAAAAAAGACTTTGTCATTGGATTTTCCTTCGGTAATAATCATATCGTCGGGAGCGTAATCTTCCTGCACCAATAGCGGAATGATATTATCAATCTGTTCCTCCATTAGTCCGCCGAAAAGAGAATATTTTTGCAAAACCGACGCTTTTAACATTATTAAATAATAACAAAACTGAGCCTATTCGACAAGTATTTTTTGTGTTTTTAAGTCGAAATATAACCTAATTACGTTGATATTTTGATAAATGGAAATTTTATTTTATATATTAAATTTGAAAAACATTACATCGCCGTCCTGTACGATATATTCTTTTCCTTCAAGCCGATACTTTCCCGCTTCCTTAATTTTCGCTTCTGTTCCGTATTGGAAAATATCATCGCAAGTGTAAACTTCGGCTTTGATAAAACCTTTTTCAAAATCAGTGTGAATTACGCCCGCGGCTTTTGGAGCTGTATCTCCCGAATGAAAAGTCCACGCGCGGCATTCGTCTTTTCCTGTTGTGAAAAAAGTGCGAAGACCGAGCAATTTGTAAGCGCTGTGAATCAATGTTGATAGACCTGTTTCTTCCAATCCCAAGTCGTCCAAAAAAGCTTTTTTTTCTTCGATGTCTTCGATACCGCAAAGGTCTGCTTCGAACTTTCCGCAGATACTGACGGCTTCTGTTCCTTCGCTTAACGCCCGCTTTTTTACAGCTTCGGTATAAGTATTACCGGACTTAATTCCCTGTTCGTCAACATTACAAACATAAAGCTGAGGTTTCGCGGTGATAAAATGACAATCATAAATTGCCGCTTTTTCTTCATCGGTTAAACCAAGGGAACGCACGGACTGAGCGTTTTCAAGAGCGGGATTTATTTTATCCAGAATAGAAAGAACAAATTCGGTATGTTTTTTTTCAGCCGGGTTTTTTAAAGTTTTTTCCGCGCGCTCACGCCGTTTGGCAAGAGTTTGCATATCGGCAAGAGCGAGCTCAATATCGATTGTTTCGATGTCTGATGCGGGATCGATCTTTTCGTTTACATGGACAACATCGCTATTTTCAAAACAACGGATAACATGAATATAAACGGCAGCGTCACGTATATGCGTAAGAAACTGGTTTCCCAATCCTTCGCCCCTGGATGCGCCTTTTACCAAACCTGCGATATCGACAAATTCTACAGTCGCGGGAATTGTGCGCTCCGGCACAAAAATCCCTGTTAACTTATCCAGCCGCGTGTCGGGAACATTTA
>WQXE01000181.1 GCA_009784995.1 Treponema sp.
AATGATTTTACCTTACCGCTTTTAGGCGGCGATGATATAACTCTTTCTGATTTTAAAGGTAAAGTAGTTATATTAAATTTCTGGGCAACATGGTGTCCGCCGTGCAGAGAAGAAATGCCTTCTATGGAAACGTTATACCAACTATTTAAAAATGATGGATTGGAAATGCTTGCTGTAAATTTAGGTGAAGCGGACAGAATTGTACAGCAATTTATTCAAGATAACGGTTACACTTTTCCAATACCGATGGATAGAGGCAACAGAATCGGAACAATTTATGGTGTAAGCGCCATTCCAACATCCTATATCATCGATAGGGAAGGAATGATAATCGCTAGAATCGTAGGCAGTATTTACTGGGATACTCCTCAAATTTTTAAAGCGTTTGAAGCGTTATTAAAAAGTAAATAAATATCGTTATAATGAAAAAAGTTTTATCAATATTTTTATTATTTTTCCTGATTATAACATTCAACAGTTGTGAAAAACGATCACAGGGATTAACTATCACAAAAGGTGTTTTGACTGTCGGCGTGGAAGTCGGTTATCCTCCGATGGAATACTACGATACTGACGGTATTACTCTTTTAGGTTTTGACATCGAACTTACAAAAGCGCTTGCGGAAAAACTCGGGCTTGAAGTCAGATATATTGATACCGCGTGGGAAGGAATTCTCGCAGGGCTTGATGCAAACAGGTATGATATCGCCGTCAATATAACAATTTTACCGGAAAGAGAAAGAAGATATAATTTTACAAAACCTTATATTTCAAGCTGGATGACAATCGTTACAAATAATAATTCTTCTTTCGATATTAACATGGTAGAAGATATAGCGGGTTTGAAAGCCGCTTTTCAAGGTGATACTACCGCTCAATATTTCGCTGAAGGTTTAGCCGGATATGGAATAATTTTTACGCAGTACTCGTATGATAAAATAATTTATTGTTTTGAAGAATTAAGATTAGGACGGGTAGATTTTATAATAGTTGATAATATCGCGGCGTCATATTATATAGAAAGAGAAAACAGTCCTTTCCAAATCGCATGGCAAGGTCCCCCTCATGAATACATCGGGTTTTGCCTAAAAAAAGGAAACGACGCGCTTACAACTGCGATTGATAACGCGTTAGATGAATTATACAAAGACAGAACGTATGAATATATATATAATCGAATATTTAACAAGGATTTTATTATTGGAAGATATTAACAAAGAAAATATTAAAAAACTTTTTTCACTGATTCAGGAATCAAAATATCCTGTCGCTCTTACAGGAGCTGGAGTAAGCACGCTTTCTGGGATTCGTGATTTTCGCGGGAAAAACGGTCTTTACAATGAAATGGACGCGGAAAAAATTTTTAGCCTTGAGTATTTTGAAAAAGACCCGTCATTTTATTATAATCAGGCAGGCTCGTTTATTTATAATATCGATGAAAAAGAAGCGTCGATTGTTCACATTGTACTTGGCGAATTGGAACGGCTTGGTTTTTTAAAAGCGTTAATAACACAAAATATCGATTTATTGCATCAAAAAGGCGGTAGTAAAAATGTAATTGAAATTCACGGCTCTCCCGCTGTTCATTATTGTCTTAGATGCGCGGGGATTAAAGTCAGTTACGAAGAAGCAGCAGCCATTGTAAAAAAAGGCGAAATGCCCAAATGCCCAAAGTGCGACAGGGTTTTAAAACCTGCCATAACATTTTTCGGCGAAGCGCTGCCAACGCAAGCGTTAAAACAATCGGTTACAGAGTCGCAGCAGGCGGATTTAATGCTTGTTTTGGGAACAAGTTTAACAGTTCACCCCGCCGCTTCAATGCCTAATTACACTTTAAGAAACAGCGGCAAAATCGTAATCGTTAACAATATGCCTACTCCGTTAGACGACATGGCGTTTATGCGTTTTGACGATCTGGGTACGGTCTTTGAAGAATTGCAACGGTTGATTATAGAATAATAAAATATTTCACCCGCCCAATTTCTCCAGCGCTTTTTCCACCCGCTTCACGGAACATTCCGCTCCAAGCAGGCGAATCGAACCAAAAAGAGGCGGGCTTACACGGCTGCCTGTAATTGCGACACGCAATGGCATCATTAAATCGCCAAGTTTAATTTCGCGTTTTTCTGCTTCGGCTTTGATAAAACTTTCCGCCTGTTCATCATTTGGCATTTGCGCTAACACGCTGACCAGTTCCTTGCCAACCTGTAAAAGTTCGATTGTTTTTGTTAGGTCGCATTTTTTGGGGATAAACTCTTCCGCCGCAGGTACTTGCGGCTCTTTAAAAAGATAAGCAATTTTTTCAGGTACTTCATTCAAAAAAACAATTCTTTCTTTAACTAATTTAATTGCTTCTATAAAATCTCCGTGCCTCGCGAACCGAAGGTTCGATGCCTCCGCATGAACCTCTTCTCCAAACAATCCTGCTTCTTTTACAATCGGCAGACAAAGTTCGGCAAGCTCTTCGTCACTCATCATTCTGATGTACAAACCGTTGTACTACTCAAGTTTTTTATAATCAAAAACCGCAGGTGCTTTGTTAAGTTTTTCCAAAGTAAAACGCTCTGCAAGTTCTTCCAAAGTATAAATATCTTTTCCCTCTTCGTAAGATGCACCCAACAGCGCAACGTAATTTAAGAGCGCAGCAGGAAGATAGCCCTGCTTGCGGAACTCATCGATACTTGTCGCGCCGTGGCGTTTGGAAAGTTTTTTCCCGT
The DNA here is from genome assembly GCA_009784995.1 of Treponema sp. Classification (GTDB taxonomy): domain Bacteria; phylum Spirochaetota; class Spirochaetia; order Treponematales; family Breznakiellaceae; genus WQXQ01. The sequence goes on from WQXE01000181.1 coordinate 2,718, forward strand.
CCTGTCCCATAACCATTGGCAAGTGGCAAAACTGCGGAGGCGTCCAGCCAAACGCGCGGTACATAATCACGTGAAGCGGAGTCGAAGCAAGCCACTCCTGCGCGCGAAGTACGTGAGTAATTTCCATTAAATGATCATCAACTACATTTGCAAGGTGATAAGTCGGGAAGCCGTCGGATTTTAACAACACCGGATCGGGGTTAACATCATCGTTCTTCCATTCAATGTCGCCAAGAAGGTGATCGTAAAAAGCAGTATGTTCTCCAAGTGGGATTTTTAACCTGACAGTGCAAGCCTCGCCTGCATCGGCTCTTTTTTTTGCTTCGCTCGGATCGATACTGCGGCAAAAGCGGTCGTAGCCTGACTCGGAAGAGTGTGCGGCCTCTCTTTGTTTGCGTACTTCATCGATTCTTTCTGCAGAACAAAAGCAGTAATAAGCCTGCTCCTTGTCGAGCAGCTCTTGCGCATATTTTTTATAGTGAACCGTGCGCTCGGATTGAATGTACGAACTAAACGGCCCGCCGTTATTTGGCCCTTCGTCCCATTTCAAACCAAGCCAGTCAAAAGTGTCGTAGAGGTTTTGCACAAAGCTGTCGTCGGAGCGGGTTCTGTCGGTATCTTCCAGACGCAGGATAAACTTGCCGTTCCCGTCCCCAGCAGGAGAATGTGCAAAGAGGTAGTTAAAAAGCGCTGTCCTTATCCCGCCTATATGCTGGAGGCCTGTGGGAGAGGGCGCGTAGCGGTCTCGTATTTTCATGTATTCTATAGTATCATAA
>WQXE01000182.1 GCA_009784995.1 Treponema sp.
GATGGCAGGTCTTGTAAAAAAGACAGCGCCTAATGTTCCTGTTCATTCAAAAATAATGGACTATGTTCTTTTAACAACAGGAGGCAGAACCTCTTTGCGGATGGGAATTGATCCTGAACGTTTCGCGCAATTCAGTCAGTTAAGCGGCAACGATTCGTATAATTATTTGTTCAGTAATGACGCGACAATTACCACAAAAACAAAATGGTACGATTTTTTAACGTCTTTTAAAAGAATGCCGGTATTTAATTCTGAAGATCATATAATAGAAGACAGAGCGTTAAGTTATATTCCCCAGCAGGTAAACCACACACGAACCGATCTTTGGCAGGGAGCCATACACGGAAGAGGGGCATCTGTTATTTGGGTTTGGGAAAGAACACATGACAGAAACAGTGATTTTGCAGGAAGTGTTCTGCATCGCCCCGATGTAGTTTCTGTAATCGGAAGAACAAATCTTGATTTAAACAGGCTTTCAAACGAAATTACCGCTTTTCAAAATGAAAATCCAAGAGTTGCGATATTATATTCAAATCCCGCAAGGATATACGACAGGTTTTATTTAAACACAATAGATAAAGTTTATAACAGTTTAATTTACAATGGACAAAAGACAGGTTTTATTACTGAAAAACAGCTTGCAGCGGGAGAATTTACAAATTACAGTTTAATTATTATCCCTGCTGCCGTACATATAATGCCGCAAACGTTAGGTGTTATTAGGGGTTTTATTAACAGGGGAGGCGGTGTATTAATAATCGGCGAAGATTCCCTTTCCAAAGATCATTACAGCAGGATAATTACAGGCAGTGACAGAGATTTTATTTTTAGAAATTCTACAGTGCTTAATGGCGCGAATGCTCTTACAGAATCAGAAATTAATACCGCAATAAGAAATATTTTAACAGAGAGGGGTTTGCGCAGAGTAATATTAACAGACAGAAACACTGCAGAACCTGTTTACGGTGTGAGTTATCAAAGTGTTACATATAACGGAAGATTACATATTAATATTTGCAATTATGAATGGAACGATAAAAATATCAGTATATCCGTAAACGGAAGACCTGCGGGAAATGCAATCGATTTAATTACAGGAAATATCGTTAACAGCGCTAATATAGAACTAAAACCATTTACGCCAATTCTGCTTAGAATTGAATAAATACAAAATATTAATAAAGCGCAGGCAGTTTATCCAAAGTTATTCCATATTCGCTGTTATAAGCGGCAATTAATTCCCGTTTGCTTGTTACTTCTTCGCCAACCATTCTTTTACTCCATGTCATAAACCATGTCCAGGGAATTTGTGTTTGTAAAAGCATTTCCATACTTGGAATAGGACCCGTTTCGCCGAGCGCTGTAATTTTTTTTGCTTTTGTTATTTTTACAAGTTCGTCGTGTCCTTCTTTATAATCACTGTATGTAAATTCAGGCAGGTACATGTCACGCGAAATTACATCACAGTATTCATCGCCTACATAACCTTCAGGTACAGGAGAGTTCCATACCCAAATTAAATTGTTTAATTTATGAACATTAACATACCTGTCATACATTTCACGGAATAAACCGATAGCTGTTTTTGGTCCATGATGACCCCACCAAAACCAATGACCTTCGGCTTCATGGAACGGGCGCCAAAGAATAGGTATTTTTTTATCGCAGAATGGTTTAAGCAGTTCTGCCATTTTGTCCATGTCGTTTATAAATGCTTTGCGCTCATCGGTGCCTTCCTGTAAAACAAGGCGGGCGTCAAAAGGAGTATTCGCCTGATAAAATGCTTTGTTTTTGCCGTACAATGGCGAAAACCAATGCCATGTAAAAGTGATAATTCCCTTGCGCTGTGCCCATTCCATAGCTTTTTCCAAAGTGTTTTTATTTTCGTTAACTTCGGTAAGACATTCTTCGTCACTTTCGCTGTAATTAATGTTTGGCGAATACGCTAAAAGCTCAAAACCACATAAAGCCGGAGCTTTTCCTGTTACTTCATGGATATACGCCAATTCTTCCTGAGCCATTGTTTGTGTATGCTGACCTAAAAGGATTCCTTTTCCGCGAAGATTGGAAAGATAATCCAATAAATTACGAGCTTCCTGCGAAGCGTTTGGGTTGCAAGGTTTATAATTATTCATGTTATAATAGTACATAATAAAAAAAATTATACAAGGGGATTAAATTGAAGAAATACATTTTATCACTTGATCAGGGAACAACAAGCTCAAGAGCTATTCTTTTTGATCACGAACAAAATATAAAAGGGATCCAGCAAAAGGAATTTACACAAATTTATCCAAAAGAAGCATGGGTAGAACACGATCCAATGGAAATAATTTCTTCGCAGTTTACCGTAATGACAGACCTTATAAACAAAACAGGCATTAATCTTACAGAAATTGCCGCAATCGGAATAACAAACCAGCGTGAAACTACAATTTTGTGGGATAAAAATACAGGGCAGCCTGTATATAACGCGATTGTATGGCAGTGCAGAAGAACTTCCGATATTGTTGACGCGCTTAAAAAAGAAGGACTTGGCGATTACATAACAAAAACGACAGGTCTTATACCTGACGCTTATTTTTCCGGAACTAAAATTAAATGGATTTTAGATAATGTAGAAGGTCTCCGCCAAAGAGCGAAAAACGGCGAAATACTTTTTGGCACAGTTGATACCTGGCTTATCTGGAAATTATCAGGCGGACAGGCTCATGTTACCGATTATACAAACGCGAGCCGCACGATGATCTTTGACATTCATAAACTTGATTGGGATGATAAACTTCTTGATATCCTTGATATTCCCCGAATCATGCTTCCGCGGGTAAAACACTCAGGTTCATTTTTTGCTAACGCGAACATTAATGATGTACAAATTCCAATAACAGGTAACGCGGGAGATCAACAAGCGGCGCTTTTTGGACAATGCTGTTTTAACAAAGGTCATGTAAAATGCACATACGGCACAGGTTGTTTTTTATTGATGAACACGGGAGAACAGGCGGTTATAAGCGCCAATGGACTTTTAACAACAATCGCCGCGAGTATCGAAGGAAATACAAATTTACAATACGCGCTGGAAGGCGCGGTTTTTACAGGCGGCGCTGTAATCCAGTGGCTGCGCGATGAAATGCGTATTATTACAGACAGCGCCGACAGCGAATATTTCGCGGGCAAAGTAAGTGATACAGGCGGCGTATACCTCGTTCCCGCGTTTACAGGACTTGGCGCTCCTTATTGGGATATGTACGCGCGAGGCTGCATAATCGGCATTACGCGCGGAACAAAACAAGCGCATATTATTAGAGCCGCGCAGGAATCAATCGCTTATCAGGTAATGGATCTTTTAAAGGCAATGGAAACTGATCTTAATATTTCAATGAAAGAATTAAGAGTTGATGGAGGAGCGAGTAAAGATAAATTTTTAATGCAGTTTCAGGCGGATGTTTGTCAATCTTCTATTATACGCCCTGTTGTAAGAGAAACCACAGC
>WQXE01000183.1 GCA_009784995.1 Treponema sp.
GGGCGATCAAGCCCGCGCATTGCCATAAAGAGCTGAATGTTTTCAGGACGCCCGTTCATCTGTCTGTACATAAAAAGCCTTAAGGGAGCTTCCGCTTCCCTGTAAGCGTTCTCGACAGAAAGGTCTCCCGCCGCAAGAGGCTGGATAGAATTAGTATAAATCTGACTGAACGTAGGCCACATGATAAATACTGTCAGAAAAAGCGCAATACCCATTAACACCTGGTTGGGAGGAACCTGTTGTAATGAAAGCGCACGCTTTATAAAATCCAAAACAATTGAAACACGCAAAAAACTTGTCATCAAGATAATGAAGCTTGGCGCAAGTGAAAGAATTGTAAGAAGAAGAAGCAACTGCAATGAAAAAGCCACTTCCTGTCCGCTTTGCGGGTTACGCACGGTAAGATCGATAAAAGGAATTGCGGGCGGCGGCTGAGGGGCGAATATATTCATTGTTCCCTGGACTGACATGTCGGGAAATGGTTCTTCCTGCGCATTTGCTGTGATGGGGATGAAGAGTATTACCACGAACCACACGAACATTATGTGTTTAATATTTAGCCGCATCATAGACCCTTTAACCTTTCTCTGCGTCTGCGGATATCGTCCGCGCCCGGAGTTTGGGTTGGAGCGCGTACTCCCAGACGCTGCAGTATTGATAAAAAATCGGGGAAACGGTTTGGCGCTTCTTGTGCTTTTCTTGATTCTTCAAGCAGCATTGCGTCAATTATTTCCTTGTCTTCGATTTCGCTGATTAGATTTACTCCGCCTTCGCTGGAACCCACAAGCCACGCTTTGCTTCCAACGGCGACAATTTGCGCATAACGGTTGGCGCCAAGGTGCGTGTTCGCTAAAACTTTTAAAAATGGATCGTTGGAAGATGTCTGCCTTGTCGCTTTTTTGAATAAAAAAACGATACCGTAGATTGCCGCTGCGACAATGGCAAGAACCAGTATCATTCTGATAATTGCCCACGCCGATACGCCTGATTGCATTCCTGTACCGGATGCGCTATCGTCAAACGTTAACAATTGTTCGGCAATCCTGTGCGGGTCTTCGATGGGTAATGATTCTTCGGAAATTTCCTGTACTTCCGGTTCTTCGGACAGGGGAAGATTACCCTCTTGAGCTGAGATTATCTGTGTCTGGATTAAAAGCCCTATCATTAATAGGATCAGGGCAAATTTAGAATTTTTCAGTTCTCCCCTCCCAAGTGCAAACTGATCTTATATAAATGTATACTATTTATGGATTTATTGCAAGAGAAAATCCGCGGATTTTTGCGGAAAAGAAGAATTGGGGCCGCGGATTTTCGCGGATTAACGCAGATGAAGATAAGATTTTGTACCAATTTTCCGCGTTAATCCGCGTTAATCCGCGGACTAATAATTATTCCACCAAATTGGATAGCGTAATATAATCGACCTTTTTGCCGCCCTTAAATACCCTCATATTGCCGGGGCTTATCTCGTCTATGAGCGCGATTTTGCCGTCTACGATGCCAAATTCTATCTTGATATCGATAAGTTCAAGTCCCCGGTTTTTCAGGTCATCTTTGACTATATCGCAGATTTTTATCGTTTGTGCGTGGATTTCATCGTATTGGGCGGGGGTTAGGAGGTTAAGGGCCGCCAGTATTTCGCTTGTTACAGGGGGGTCTTCGCGGCCATCGTCTTTTAAGGTGACTTCGAAAACTTTGGGCAGCTCGTCGCCTTCTTTGCAGTACTGGCCAAATCTTCTTACAAAGCTTCCTGAGGCTTTGTACCGGATCACAAATTCAAGGCCTTTCCCAAAAAAGGCTGCGGGGCGTACGGTCATCTCGTTCTTTGTCTGATCTGCGCTTACATAATGGGTGGGTATATTGCTTTTTTTAAGGAGCTCAAAGTAATAGGTTGACATCTTAAGAGCAGCCGAACCAACCCCTGCAACCGAACCTACAACTTTATTTCCGCCGGGGTCGGACTGCCCCTCTGCGTTGCCGGTGATTGTATCTTTGAATTTAAACAGATAATTGCCGTCTGGTGATTTGTATACGTCTTTTGTTTTTCCGGTTTTTATTAGTTCCATATTGTTACCTCTACTCATGGGGTTCTGTTTTATTTTGACGATTAGATATAAACTCATCAATGTCATTAATCAAATAAAGCAATCCAAACGAATGAAGAATATCGAAAAAATCAGTAATATAATTAAAAACCCCGTGTTTTAGAAAAATATCATAGGCTGCTTTTCCTGTCAGTTTATGTGTCGCTTTATAATTTTCTAAACAAAAAATCTTAAAATGCAGTACTTTATCCATGTTAACTCCTCTAACAATCCGGTAATTCAAATTTGCCGGTATTCATCTCTTCTTCGAAAAGATGATACAGTTTTTCTGTGCTGTAATGCCATACTTTAGTTTGTTCATCATCAAGCAGAATATACAAATTGGAATTATAAAACATGGAAAGCGCTTCATCCTGAGAAATGTTTTTTTCTTCAATAATTTTTTTGATTAGAGCAGATACAAAAATAGGCAATAGAGCATGAAGTTTTTCTTTATTCATTAGAACCTTTTCCTGCATTCTCGTGTTTTATATAAATACAATATTTCAACGCTTTTTCCGAATGGAAAAGTATTTGATTGTAAACTTTTTCAATTTTTAATCGAATAATTGCTTCGTCTTTAGAATAAACTCCAATTTCGAAAAGCCTGATTGTTTCATAAACATTATCATTTGCAACAGGACCCATAGCCATGTCATATTTATATCCAGTTTCTTTTCCGCTTCGGCATGCTACAACAAAATTCAGCCATTCTGCGGAAGGATCGTCAAATTGAATGATCTGTAAATCACTTTTTGCCTTGTCTATATCAAAATCATAAAAACTTATTATTGGAACTTTTGATTTTCGTACATCAGTGATACGTTGAGCCCATCTTCTGGCTTGTTCATAGGAAGATGTTGTATAAAAACCTTCACCAAAATCCAAAAAGCGGTTAGCGCTAAGAATCTTTGGCTCAATTACTGCAACATCGCTTCCGTGGTAAATAGTCATCTTAACCCCTATTTAATAAAATATGAAATACTCCCTAATTATAGTATACTACTCTATAAATCAGATAATATCAACGTTTTATTTTTTAAAAAATTCAGACCTCTACCTGATAATCTCTGATTTTATCTTAACATATCTATTGACTTCAATATCCATTCCAACGCGCCGTTTAAACGGTATCCGGAAAAACCCGATTCTTGCAGTATATTTCTTATTTCATCGGCATTGATGTTTAAGTTCACCAAGTCGTCAATTTTACCGCGTTCTTTTTTGATTTCCTGCACATAATCCCAATAGGTTCCCGAATATCCAAAACTTGTTGCATAGGCGCAAGGGTCGCTTACGGCGCGGCTGACCATTTCTTCGGTATCTTCGTAAAACAGGCTTCGTCCGTTGTCGTATAAAGGGTAAAAAGATTCACCTGTAGCGCTGATTTTTATTGCA
>WQXE01000184.1 GCA_009784995.1 Treponema sp.
CCGCCTATTGCCAATTGAAGTGATTTAGGAATCGACATAATAATCGCTTTGCGTAATCGTGTAACGGTAATAATTACATTAATAATACCGCAAATAAATACCATCGCGAGAGCTTCGCGCCAGTCAAAGCCAAGCCCGAAGCAGACAGAATATGTAAAAAAGGCGTTTAATCCCATACCGGGAGCGACAGCATATGGAACTTTCGCGACAAAACCCATAACCAAAGTACCGATAACTGTAGCAATGATTGTCGCGACAAAAACTCCGTTCCAGCTCATTCCCGAAGCAGATAAAATATCCGGGTTAACAAACATGATATACGCCATTGTAAAAAATGTCGTAATTCCCGCCAGAATCTCCGTGCGGAAACTTGATCCGCTGTTACTGATTCCAAAAAACTTGTCCATTTATATTCTCCTTATTTAAATTTTACTTTGAATATAAAGCGCGTTCTTCGTATTTTGTGTGAAGCAGTTCGTGCGCTTTATGACCGCCGGGTTCGCCAAGGAATTCTTTGTAAACCTGGTTGATAAACGGATTCTGGTGTGAACAGCGATACTGCGATTTTTCATCGTCGGCGTAAATGCCGGCGGTACGCAGATTGCGAATTTCGTCGGTACAGCCGTAGGGTTGTCCGCCTCCCGCGATACATCCGCCGCGGCATGCCATAACTTCCATAAAATGATACGGCGGCTCTTTTCCCGCGGCTTTCGCTTCACGTACTTTATCAAGTACCGCGGCGATATTACCCATCTGATGCGCTACCGCGATTTTTATTTTTGTACCATTTCCAAAATCAACTTCGCCTTCTTTAACGCCTTCCATTCCTCTCGCGGGTTTAAAGTTTACATCGCCAAGATCTTTTTTTGTTACAAGGAAATAAGCGCTGCGTACCGCGGCTTCCATTACACCGCCTGTTACGCCGAATATTGTTCCCGCTCCTGTATACGGTCCTAATGGGCTGTCAGCTTCTTCGTCATCGAGTTTTAAGATATCAATGCCTGCCTGTTTAATCATTCGGGCAAGTTCTCTTGTTGTGATTACAATGTCAACGTCGAAACCAGCGCCGGCGCTTTTCATATCGTCGTTGCGGTGGGCTTCCCATTTTTTAGCGGTACATGGCATAACAGAAACTGAATAAACTTTTGCTTTGTCTATTCCGGTTTTGTCTGCCCAGTAAGCTTTGATCATAGCGCCCATCATTTGCTGAGGAGATTTCGCTGTAGAAAAATTGGGAATCAAATCAGCGTAATATTTTTCAAGGTAATCAACCCACGCTGGGCAGCATGATGTAATTAAAGGAATATCACTTCCTTTTTCGCCCAAACGTTTTACAAGTTCTGTTCCCTCTTCCATTATGGTAAGGTCAGCGGAAAAGTTTGTGTCAAAAACAGTTTTAAAACCAAGCTTGCGCAAAGCCGCGTATATTTTTTTTGTAAATAAAGTTCCGGCAGGCAGTCCAAACTCTTCGGCTAACGCTACACGCACAGCGGGCGCGATCTGCGCTACAGTGTGTTTTTCGCTGTCCTGCAGCGCTTTCCACACTTTTACAGTGTCGTCTCTTTCATAAATCGCGCCTACAGGACAATGCGCCGCGCACTGTCCGCATTTGATACACGGGCTTTCACCTAACGGAGTATCCGCCGCGCTCGCTATCTTTCCGCTTATACCTCTGCCTAAAAATTCAAGCGCCCAGACATTTTGCACATCCTGACAAACTTTTACGCATCTGCCGCAGCGGATGCACTTTTCAGGGCACAAAACAATAGCGGGGCTTGAATCGTCGATTGGGAAATCGTTTTTAACTTTTTTAAAAGGCTCTTCCCTAATACCAAAATCAGCGGCAATTTCCTGAAGCTCACAACAATGATTGCGAGGACATTTAAGACAATCATCGGGATGATTGGAAAGAATTAATTCAATTACAGTACGCCGCACCGCGATAATTTCTGAATCGTGAGTAATAATATTCATATTAGGTTCACACGCGGTACAGCAGGCGCGTACCATTTTAGGAGAGCCCGCGAGACGCACGATACAAATACCGCAAGATGCCCAGGGGGTTAGATCATCGGTATAACAGAGAGTGGGAATTTTTATGTTTATCATTTTCGCGGCGTTTAGAATTGTTGTTCCCTGTTCAACTTCCAGCGCTTTACCGTTTATTGTTACGTTAATTTTATTCATACATTTCCCCCATTAACCTTTAAGCACCGCGTTAAATTTACATACAGCAAGACATTCGCCGCATTTAATACAATCCGCCTGATTTATAATGTATGGCGGTTTTTTCTTGTCGGGATACTTCGCGGCGTCTTCCTGTACAATACAATTTGTTGGGCATTTTTTCGCGCAAAGACTGCATCCGATACATTTTGGCGCGTCAATTGTAAAGCTTAAAAGGTTTTTACATTTACCGGCGCAGCATTTTTTTTCGTGAATATGTTTAAGATATTCATCACGGAAAGTATTAATAGTAGACATGACAGGATTCGCGGCTGTACAGCCAAGCATACAAAGCGACGCTTTTGTCATCGCGTGTCCTATATTTTCAAGTTTGACAAGGTCTTCTTCTTCTCCCTTGCCTTCCGCTATTTTTTCGAGCAGTTTTAAAATTTGAGTTGTACCGATACGGCATGGTGTACATTTTCCGCAGCTTTCTTCTACGCAGAATTCCATGTAAAAGCGCGATACGTCTACAACACAGTCATCTTCGTCCATGACGATCATGCCGCCGGAACCCATCATCGAGCCGTTAGCTGTCAACGATTCAAAATCAATTGGAACGTCAAGGGATTTTTCCGTTAAAATACCGCCCGATGGTCCTCCTGTTTGTACACCTTTGAATTTCTTTCCGTCCTTGATGCCGCCGCCGATGTCAAAAACAATGTCTCGCAGTGTCGCGCCCATCGGAACTTCGATAAGACCTGAGTTTTTAACTTTTCCTGTAAGAGCGAATACTTTTGTGCCTTTGGATTTTTCTGTTCCTATTTTCGCGAGCCACGCTCCGCCTCTTGCCGTAATGACAGGAATATTCGCGAGTGTTTCTACGTTATTTATAACAGTAGGTTTTCCCCATAAACCTTTGTTCGCGGGGAACGGAGGTTTTGGAACAGGCATTCCCCTGTTGCCTTCTACCGATTTTATTAATCCTGTTTCTTCACCGCAGACAAACGCGCCCGCGCCAAGACGGATTTCGATATCAAAATCAAAATCTGAACCTAAAATATTTTTTCCCAATAATCCATATTCACGGGCTTGCACAAGAGCTAATCTAAGTCTTTCGATTGCCAGTGGATATTCGGCGCGAATATAAACAAAACCTTCGTTAGCGCCGACAGCTTTACCCGCTGTAATCATACCTTCGATTACTGAATGCGGATCACCTTCTATCGTAGAACGATCCATGTACGCGCCAGGGTCGCCTTCGTCAGCGTTACAA
>WQXE01000185.1 GCA_009784995.1 Treponema sp.
CAAAATTAATTTTTCATCGTAATTTTTAAAAGTGTCCGCTATCTGTTCCCATATCCTTTGAAAAATAATCAACGACTTTCCAACTTCATCATTTGTAAATTTAAATATTCCTTCATCATGATGAGTGTTAAGCATTATATATAAATCATTTTCGACGGCGTAATTAACAATTTGAACAACACGTTCCATCCAGTCTTTTCGGATTTCGTTATTTATATCGATTGTTTTACACCAGGTAACAGGGATTCGCAATGCGTTGAAACCCGCGTTTTTTACAGCGGTAATCATCTCTTTTGTAGTAACCGGATTTCTCCATCTTGTTTCCATTTCGCCGACGGTTGTTTCCTTGTTAAATAGAGAAAAATGAATTGTATCCAGAGTATTTCCAAGATTCCAGCCGATTTTAATTTTAGAAACCAACTCTGTCGCGGTTAAATCATTAAAAGGCTTTGGCTTTTCAGGTGTTCCTTGAATCATAAATGTTAATCTATAATAAAATAGCTTGTTAATCAAGTTTATCTTGTATATATTTAATTAAACAGGAGGAAATTATGGCTGAATTAAAAGGTACAAAAACAGAACAAAATTTAATGGCTGCGTTCGCGGGGGAATCCCAGGCGCATGTAAAATATCAATATTACGCTTCAAAAGCGGAAAAAGAAGGGTATCAGCAAATCGGCGCGATATTTAAAGAAACCGCTTTAAACGAAAAAGAACACGCGAAAATCTGGTATAAACTTTTACACAATGATGATGTACCGGCTACCACAGAAAATTTAAAAGCTGCCGCAGACGGTGAAAACTTTGAATGGACAGATATGTACGCGGGATTCGCGAAAACAGCGAAAGAAGAAGGCTTCGATCGTATCGCCGCTTTATTTGAAATGGTTGGCAAGATCGAAAAAGAACACGAAGAAAGATACCGCAAGCTGCTTGCAAACATTAATGGAAATATTGTTTTCTCCCGTGACAGTGATAAAACCTGGCAATGTTCAAACTGCGGTCATACCGCAAACGGCAAAAACGCTCTGGAAATTTGCCCTGTATGCAAGCATCCCAAAGCATATTTCTTAATTAAAGCTGAAAACTATTGAGCGTACGCGCGTTAATCGCAATGTCAGGCGGCGTTGACAGCACCGTTGCCGCCGCTTTAAGTTTACAGCAGGGCTTAAACTGCCGCGGCATTACATTAAAACTGCGTAACGCAGAAACGGGATGTTCTTCGATACAGGATATTAACGACGCAAAGGCTTCAGCGCAAAAACTTGGCATTGAACATTTTGTTTTAGATTTAACTGATAGATTTGATGAATATGTCGTTAGGCATTTCGCGCAAACTTATGAACAAGGTGAAACTCCAAACCCCTGTATCGAATGTAACCGCAACATCAAATTTAATTTATTATTAATGGAAGAGTATCAAAATGATTTTGATCTTCTTGTTACAGGGCATTATGCCCGTATAACGCAGGATCCTGTAAGCGGCAGATTTCTTTTGCAAAAAGCGTTAGACGATAAAAAAGATCAAAGTTATGTTTTATATAACCTGAACCAACAGCAATTACAAAAAGCGCATTTTCCGCTTGGAACATTATCAAAAAATGAAGTGCGCAAAATAGCCGAAGTTAAAAACTTTTTAAACGCGAAAAAAAGTGAAAGCCAGGATATATGTTTTGTTCCTGACGGCGATTATGCCGGCTTTATAGAAAAATATACAGGTAAAACCTATCCGTTAGGCGACATCATCGATTTACAGGGAAAAGTGATCGGCAGGCATAAAGGGCTAATCCGCTACACGATAGGTCAAAGGCGAGGACTTGGAGTCGCGGCTAACACACCGATTTATGTTGTAACAAAATCAACAGAAAATAATACAGTTACACTTGCCGAGGACAGCGCTCTTTACAGTAAATCATTATCAGCGAGAAACATCAATTTAATCGCTTGTGAAGATTTAAAAAAACCGATACGAGTAATGGTAAAGACCCGTTACTTACAGACAGAGCAACCCGCGATTGCCGAACAGACAGGAGAAAATAATCTACGTATTGAATTTGAAACACCCCAGCGAGCGATTACGCCGGGGCAGGCAGTGGTTATGTACGATGGAGACATTGTTGTCGGCGGCGCCACAATTGTTAGCGCCAGATAATCAGGAACCGCGCAGTCTTCTTGTTAATGACGGAGAAGAATACCAAAGGGTAACAGGTTCATTGTTACGGGTATTAACTTTTAAGTAGATATATCCGTCAGGTAAATTCCAGGAAGTTTCATAAGTACGCATTTCTCTTTGTCCTCTAGGTCCTTGCATTTCGTCAAAAAGAGAAGTACTGCCGTATAATTCTATAAGTTCAGCCTGCACATTTATATAACAATTCCGAAGTTCATCAAGACTGAAGGTATGAAAATAATACGTTCCGCCTTCAAGACCGTTTTGTGAAAAATAAACAAGCATAAAAACAGGATACCCTGACACTTGAATGTCTTCGTATATCAATGATTGAAGTCCGTGAAATTCATCAATATGTACAGGGTTTCCCATTTTGGCTTTAAAAGCCTCGATACTTGTACCCCAAGGGAAATCATGGAAACCGACTTTAGCGCCGCCTTGAGCAAACAGCGATGCTGAAACAATCAACATAATAAAAAATAATGGTAACTTTTTAATGGTACACCCCCGTTTCATTATCGGTTGAAAAAGGGGCGTAACTTAGTTTAATTATTTATTCTGCGGTATGTCCAAAATAGTCGCAAAACCCTTTTCAAGCTCGGCGTCAGTTGGGACACGGTCTTCCATCGTTTTATTATTATACGATTGATACGCTGTCATATCGAAAAAGCCCGTTCCGCTCAATCCAAACAGGATTACTTTTTTCTCTCCTGTCTTTTTACATTCAAGCGCTTCGTCGATAGCCGCTTTAATCGCGTGTGAAGATTCAGGAGCCGGAAGAATTCCTTCTACTTTCATAAACTTTATAGCCGCGTCAAAAACATCGGTTTGTACTTCAGAGCGGGCTTCCAAAAGACCGTCTTGGAAAAGTTTGGAAAGCGTTGAGTTCATGCCGTGGTAACGAAGACCGCCCGCATGATTTGCCGATGGCATAAAACCACTGCCCAATGTCTGCATTCTGATAAGCGGAGTTGTCTGCGCTGTATCACCAAAATCGTAGGCATAACGTCCGCGTGTAAACGACGGGCATGAAGCGGGTTCGACCGCTATAAAACGCGCGTTGGATTTTCCGGCAATTTTATCTCCCATAAAAGGAGCGATAAGACCGCCAAGATTTGAACCGCCGCCCGCGCAGCCGATTATGATGTCGGGTTTTACGTTGAACTTGTCCAAAGCCGCTTTTGCTTCGAGCCCAATAATAGTTTGATGAAGCAATACATGGTTAAGCACACTTCCGAGCACATAACGGCATTTGTCGGTCTTTACCG
>WQXE01000186.1 GCA_009784995.1 Treponema sp.
TAAATTAGTACCTGTTATCGCTTTTTTAACATTCACCTACGCTATATATGGTGTCGTTAGGTGACATGCAACGCTATCAAATAATGGTACCTGCTACATGAGGTAACTACGCTACCCATAACATCACCTTTTAGGTGTACCGAACCGTTACTACAACTCAGTTACGTCCTTGCTAAGCGCCAAAGGCACAGCAGGAATAGCTTGAGGGTCTAAGTTGCTACCACTTGCATCCTTTAATATTCCAAAACTACCTATAACTGCATCTACTTTTATAACTTGACTACCAACTGTTACGCCATTTAGCTTAAAAGTCTGTGTAAAAGTAGGTATCGTAAAAGGATTATATGGGCCGTCGCCTATGTTCACAATACCGTTAAAACCGGCGGCGCTATCCCAAGTATTGCTTAAATCGTCGGCCAGGGTATATGTAATATCGGTAGCCGAGAAATGGTCTCCCCAGCCGCCGTCTGGAACATAACTAGGCGCAAAACTTATAGCGCTACCGGGAGTGTATGCCGGGAAATTTACAGTTACGTCTTTATTTGCGTTTATCGCATTCACCGTTACATTCACCTGTTTGGTTGTAGTTTTGTCATTACTGTCTGTCGCAGAGAATTGGAAAGTATAAGTTCCCGCTTTGCGTAAATTAACTGTAGCTGTGTTGGTGTTGGAGTTTTGAATCATCGCTGTTACACCGGTAGTGGTGTAAGGAGTGACTACTGCTCCTTTATCTGCTTTGTAATCTGTACATGTCCAGGCACGTGAAGTAATTGAATCATTACTGTCTGCAGGGGTTGCTGTTCCGCTTAATGTAACTGTCAAAGTGTCCGACAGAGTTACAGTTTGAGCGTTTCCCGCGCTGACTTCCGGCGGGTTGGGTTCATCACCGCAGGAAATTACAATAAATCCAATTGTTAAAATCATTATAACGTTCAATAATTTATTTTTCATTTTACACTCCTAATTTTTTTTTCCCCATACGGGATGCTTTTTTGAGAAATTATACAAAATTGAGAATTTTGAAATATTAATAAACTACAATTTATCGAAAAATCAGCGGGGGGGGGTAATTCTTAACTTAATATCGGTGCAAAAAAATTTTTTATTGGGAAAATTGCGTTGTGGCGGAGCCGCAAATTGAGAATGTATTCTATTACTATTGTCATGTGTATTTTTCATACAAATATTATTAATACCACCTTTTTTGCGGAATGTCAATATTTTTACATTGTATTTTTACATTGTATAGGTGGTTTTTGCAATGATCCTGATAGGGCAAAGCTTCCAGCAGCAAGAGCTAGGTAAAAAACATTGATTATTGAGTAGAAGCGTAAAACAACGACAGCGACACATGGCTGCGATCAAAATAGTTGTGTTAGTGTATTCAGCACTTAGCATAATGTGAATATAGTCAAAATTTAAAAATAAACAATAAACCACAACGGATTGCTGAAGGAGCTAAAAAGGAATATCGGGATTTCAGCCATCAGGAGCTGTTGGGGGTTTGTGCGTCTATCTTATAATTTTTTTTTTGAATAGAAGTATGTACCGCCTGACCATGTAAGCGATGTATGTTTTATAAAATTATTAATTTTTTCACAAAATTTGTATAAAGTAATATATACTATATATAAAGAAGATTTATAATGAGAAAACCTGATTTTAACAATATTTTAAAAGTACTTCAGCGGCAAACCCCGGATAGACCGACTTTGTTTGAATTTTTCCTTAATCCGCCGTTGTATGCGTTTCTTGCAGGCTGTGATCCATCGGAGTTTTCTTATCCGTATGTAAAACCTGAACCTGTAATGTCTGCTTTTGCCGCCGCGGGTTATGATTACGCTACCGTACATGGCTCTGCTTTTCATTTTTCAACAGGACAAAAAGATTCTGAAAAGACCCACTCATTAAATGATGGAGCGGTTATCACAGACCGTGAAAGTTTTGAATCCTATGTCTGGAATGACCCCGATACATTTGATTACTCTGCGATCAAAGATATTAAACCGCCGCAAGGTATGAAATTGATGGTATGCGGACCTACCGGTATTTTGGAAAATGTAATCGCTTTATGCGGTTACGAAAATTTGTGTATAATGACTTATGAAGACTCGCAGCTTGTTTATGATATTTTTGAACAGGTTGGAAGCAGGTTGCTTCGTTATTATGAATTGAGTATTAAACACAAAGCCGTAGGAATTTTAATGTGTAATGATGATTGGGGTTTTAATACACAAACGATGTTGTCTCCGATTGATATGCGCAAGTATGTATTTCCCTGGCATAAAAAAATTGTAAAACTTGCCCACGAAACAGGTATTCCCGCAGTCTTGCATTCCTGCGGCAATCTTAACGAAATTATGGACGATATAATCGATGATTTAAAATACGATGGAAAACATTCATACGAAGATAATATAATATGTGTTGAAGACGCGTACCGCAAGTGGAATAGCCGTATTGCCATACTTGGCGGAATAGATTTAAATTTTGTTGTGTCTAGAACACCTGAGGAAATTACAGAGCGTTCTCGTCTTATGTTGGAATTGGGTAAAACAGGATATGCGCTGGGAACAGGTAACAGTGTTCCTGATTATGTACCATGGGAAAATTATTTTGCCATGACAAAAACAGTATTAAAATAATTTTATTATAAGGAGAAAAAATTATGAGTGCGATATTAAATGAAATTTCTGTTAATTTGCAAAAAGGTTTGGCAAAAGTTGTAAAAGAGCTTGTTACAAAAGCGCTTGAAGAAAAGATTTCCGCGAAAGACATATTAGAGCAAAGTTTGATCTCCGCTATGGATGTAGTCGCTGAAAAGTTTAAAAATAACGAAGTTTATGTCCCGGAGGTTTTAATCGCCGCGCGCGCGATGAACGGCGCGATGGAAATTTTAAAACCGCATTTAACCGAAAGCGGAGCGCAGCCTGTCGGTAAAGCTTTGATAGGAACAGTAAAAGGCGACCTTCATGACATAGGTAAAAATCTTGTGCGTATGATGTTCGAGGGAAAAGGTATCGAAGTTATCGATTTAGGCGTTGATGTACCTCCTGAAAAATTTATAGAAGCGCAAAAAAAAGAAAATGCCGATGTAATCGCGTTATCCGCACTATTAACTACAACAATGGGCGAAATGAAAAATACAATAGAAGCTTTTGTAAACGAAGGTATACGTGATGATGTAGTTATTATGGTAGGCGGCGCTCCCGTAACAGACGAATTTTGCAAAAGCGTAGGAGCGGATATATACACAGCAGACGCGGCAAGCGCGGCGGAAGAAGCGAAAAATGCGATTCTTAAAAGAAAAGCGGCTTGATGTTTTATGAATAACAGAGAAAAATTTTTATCGGTAATGCGTTTTGAGCAAAATGAAAAAATGCCGGTTGTTCATTTTGGTTTCTGGGATGAAACTGTCGAAAA
>WQXE01000187.1 GCA_009784995.1 Treponema sp.
TTAAAATTACTGTATGAACTCAGAAATTCAAAAGTAAGTGGACAAACTTAAAGAACTCATTGTCAACGCCATACCGGTAGAGCAAATTTATCTGTTTGGCTCGTACGCTTATGGTACGCCTCATAAAGATTCTGACCTTGATTTTTATGTCGTACTAAAAGATGATGTTCAATTGAGAGATCTTGATGCAGGTCTGCAAATACGCTTTGCAATTGCACGTGAAAAAACAATGGCTGTTGATATAGTTGCCAAAAAGAAAAAAGACTTTTTAAACCGAATTTATGATTTTACTCTTGAACAAAAAGTGACAAGAGATGGGATTAGGATTTATGGATAATAATATTAATACCCCTAGAGATTGGTTTCTTCTAGCTGAAGATGATTTATCTGTTGCTGAATATCTTTCCGCCAATATGAGACCAATTCCAACACATCACATAGCTTTTAATTGTCAACAGGCAGCAGAAAAATATCTAAAAGCAGTATTGGCAATTCTTGGAATAGAACCACCTTTTACACATGATTTGGAAAAATTATGTTCACTTATTGAAAAACAACGTTCTTCTTTTGTATCAATTTTTACATCTTGCACAATTGTTACCCAATTCTCTGTTCAACCTCGTTATGATCGGGGACTTAGTCTTTCTGATGATGATATACATCTAGTTCTAGCTCATACAAGTATTATCAGGGACTTTTTACAAAAGGAAGTACCTGAATTATTTAAAAATGATGAACATTAGAAAGTGGTAGCTATTACCAGTTTTTGTCCGCAGATTTGCGCGGATTTTTATCGGGGAAGAGTTCACGCAAAGACGCGAAGACGCAAAGGAAGAAGAGGGGGAGAGGTTTACCACGATTAATAACGAAAGTATACGAAAGAGTGATTTGATATTATACTTTCGTGAGTATTCGTGTGCGAACCGCAGGTTCGATTTGTGGTTGAATTTTTTTTCTATAAAAATTCCTAACAATAATCTTCCCAGGATTTAATTTCAATTTCCTTGCCGTTGTGTAAAGTTTCAAGAGCGTCGATAAATTCTTTCGCTACTTTTATATTTGTAAACAATGGAATATCAAAATCAATTGCCATTCGCCGTATTGTATAATCGTTCTTTAATTCAAGCTCGGCGTTGTTTTTTGGAATATTGATAATCAAATCTATACCTCGGTTTTTTATCATAGTCGCGATGTTTGGCTCTTTCTTTTCAAGGGGCCAGGCTAACGCTGTAACAGGAAGTTTTTCGTCCGATAAAAATTTCGCGGTTCCCTTGGAAGCGTAAAGCTTGTGACCCATGTTTACTAGTTTGCGAGCGGAATCCAAAAAGTCAAGTTTGTCTACCATTGGTCCTGTAGATAATAAAACATTCGCGTTTGCTTTTGGGATTCTGTACCCGACAGAAAGTAAAGCTTTTAAAAGCGCGTCGGAAATGCTCGAACCTATGCAGCCAACTTCTCCCGTACTTGCCATTTCTACGCCGCTTACAGGGTCCGCGCCATGCAGGCGAGAGAAACTAAACTGCGCCGCTTTTACACCGACACATCCAAGTTCCAACGCTGATACTGTAGATTTTTCTACAGGTTCGTCGAGCATTGCTTTTACAGCGAGCTCGATCATGTTTACGCGGCTTACTTTTGAACAGAACGGGAAACTGCGGCTTGAGCGCAGGTTACATTCTATTACGCGCACTTTTCCTCTTTGTGCGAGAAACTGAATGTTAAAAGGTCCAGTAATATCAAGCGCTTTAGAGATTTTTTCGCTTATCTGTTTAATTTTGCGTAACGTTTCGATATATAATCTTTGAGCGGGAAGAACAACAGTTGCGTCACCGGAGTGAACGCCCGCGTTTTCAATATGCTCTGTAATAGCGTGAAAAAGTATTTCGCCCTTTCGCGCGACAGCGTCAATTTCGATCTCTCTCGCGTTTTCCGCGAACTTGGAAATTACAACAGGATGTTCAGGTGATACATCGGTCGCAAGATTAAGAAATTTTTCAAGACTGGTATCATCCCAGGCTACGTTCATCGCGGCGCCGGATAACACATAACTTGGACGAATCAAAACAGGGAAACCTACAGTTTTGGCGAATTCTTTCGCGGATGTTAAGTCTGTAAGTTCTTTCCATTCGGGTTGTCTGATTTCCAGTTTGTCCAGTAGAGCGGAAAATTTATTACGGTCTTCCGCCATGTCGATTGACTGTGGCGTTGTTCCGTATATGTGAGCTCCAGCGTCAAAAAGTTTTGTAGCGAGATTATTCGGAGTTTGGCCGCCCATCGATACGATAATGCCGTTTGGATTTTCTCTTTCATAAATATCCAATACGCGTTCAAGAGTTAATTCTTCAAAATATAATCTGTCGCACATATCATAATCTGTAGAAACAGTTTCCGGGTTACAGTTTACCATTATGGAATTTCGACCAAGATTTCTGGATGTTTGAACAGCGTTAACACAGCACCAGTCAAACTCAACACTCGAACCAATTCTGTAAACGCCTGAACCCAATACCATTACGCCTCTGCCTGATGGACTTACATCATCAACTAAAACGCCTCCTGGAGAAGACGCGTTGCTGTATGTCATATAAAGATAATTATTTTTTGCCTGATACTCCGCTGCGAGTGTGTCAATTTGTTTTATAGCGGGCAGGATTCGGTTTTCTTTTCTGATAGAACGCACATCCATTTCAGATAAATTAATGAACGAACCTATTTGCGAATCGGAAAAACCAAGCTGTTTCGCGCGCGCGAGAAGTGAATTGGAAATTTTCGTTTTACCTAAACCTTTTATTTCCTGTTCGGTTTTCCAAATATTGTATAATTTTGATAAAAACCATTTGTCGATTTTTGTTTGTTTATAAACCTTTTCTACATTCCAGCCTTCGTTAAACGCGCGGTAAATAACATAAATACGCCTGTCTGTAGGTCTGGAAAGCGCGTCACGCAATCTTGCTTCCATTGAAGCTGAGCCATTCGAATCATCGGAAGAAAAACTCGCGCCGCAAAAACTGTCATCACCTGAAATACCGGGGGCTCCTATGCCTGTCATGCGAAGCGCTTTTTGAATCGCCTCTTCGAATGTTCTCGCGATTGACATTGCTTCGCCAACGGATTTCATTTCAGAGCCGATGCGTACATCAACATTTTTAAACTTTGTAAGATCCCATCTTGGCACTTTTACGACAAGGTAATCCAAAGCGGGTTCAAAACAGCATTTAGTTACTTTGTTAATTCGGTTTTCGATTTCCAGCATAGAATAACCAAGCGCTATTTTCGCCGCGATAAACGCGAGAGGATAACCTGTCGCTTTTGAAGCGAGCGCGGAACTGCGTGAAAGGCGGGCGTTAACTTCGATAATGCGGTAATCTTCGGAAAAAGGATCGAGCGCAAACTGTATATTACATTCACCAACAATTCCAA
>WQXE01000188.1 GCA_009784995.1 Treponema sp.
CGTGGCGGCTTTGGTAATAATACCGACATCACCTGCATATAATTCTCTGACTTCTTCGAGTTTTTTGCCCTGGCAGGTATAAAGTTTACTGATACGTTCTTTTTTATTTTCTGATACATTGATTGTTTCAGAATCCGCGGAAAGTTTTCCTGTAATAACTTTTAACCAGGAAAGTTTACCGGAGAACTGGTCATAATTTGTTCTGATAACAAGCGCGGATAACGGCTTGTCAGGGTCGATTGCGACAGGAGTTTCTTTTCCTTCACCGTCGATTGTAGCGTCCTTTGCCGTGCGAGGATTTGGAGCCGCGTCAACAATAAAATCCATTAAAGGAATTAAACCCGCGTTTTTAATTGGAGAGCCCGCGAACGCCGGTACATATTTATTTTCGGCAAGAGCTTTTACAAGACCAGTTTTCATTTCATCGATAGACAAGGATTCAGTTTCAAGGAATTTTTCCATTAAGCTGTCATCACTTTCGGCAGCGGCTTCCATCAACCTGGCGCGCGCGGCATCAACCGCGTCTTTAAACTCGGCAGGGATGGCTTCTTCTTTTTCTACCGTATCACCTTGCTGCATATATGCTTTTTCGTGCAATACGTCGATAACGCCTTTAAAACCGCCGCCGCTTCCCATTGGGAGGGTTATAGGCACACAATCAACTTTTAATTTTTCTTTAATATCCGCGAGTGTTTTGTTAAAATCGGCTTGATCGTTATCAAGCTTGGTAATAAAAACGCCTCTTGGTTTTCCGTTTGTATCAAGATTGCGCCAAAGTTTGACAGTCTCAATTTGAACACCGGACTTTCCGTCTACCATTAAAAGCGCGAACTCCGCCGCGCGGAAACTTAGTATTACAGCGCCGTTAAAATCGGACGAACCGGGAGTATCAAAAAAGTTGATTTTTGTACCGTTTCTGTCAACATGACCCATCGCGGCGTGTATCGATATTTTTCTTTCTATTTCTTCAGGACTGTAATCGCTGGTTGTTTTCCCTGAATCCAGGGTTTCCGCCCTTTGAATTACTCCCCCCGCGAACAATAAATGTTCAAAAAGGGTAGATTTTCCGGTTTGTCCGTGACCGGCAATGGCGACATTTCTTATTTTATCTGTTGAATGACTCACAAAAGACTCCTTTAGAAATAGATTTCTATTCTATATATTGTACTTATTGACGGTTTGATGTCAAGGCGTGAATTCACACAGATAAACAGACTATTCAACCTTAAACCTCAGAACTTCCTTAACCAATTGTTCGATATTTTCGCGGTTTTTGTTGCTGATATCGCTGACTCGCCCTACAGCCACAGTAATTTGATCCGCTCCCGCTGTCATTTCGTTCATTCCGCCTGTAATTTCCTGGGTTAATCTTTCAAGATTTGTGCTTTCGTTTATAACTTCCTTACTGCCATTAAGCATTTCTGTAGAACCGCTTTGAACTTTACGTGTTATTTCGGTTACATTGCCGACACCTTCCAAAACTTGCTTGCTTCCGGCTTGCTGCTCTTCCATAGCGTTACGGATAATATCTTCCTGTTCTGTAACAGTTTTTACATTTGTATCGATAATATTAAACCTGTCCATAACATTTTCCGTTGAACGGGTTATCTTGTCGATTGAACCTTTTATCTTTTTTAGAACCGAGCTGATAGTTTTGGATTGATCACTTGAACTTTCGGCAAGCTTTCTGATTTCGCCCGCGACTACGGCAAAACCTTTTCCCGCTTCGCCTGCATGAGCCGCTTCGATCGCGGCGTTCATCGAAAGAAGATTTGTCTGACTGGAAATATTTTCCATGACAGAGTTAATCGCCAAAAGCCCTTCTGATTCACGGGCAATTTTTTTTATGTCCGCGGCAACTTCCAATAAACCGGAATGTCCCGCTTCGGAAGCTTCTTTAAGGTCTCGCACATTTTCGCCGTTTTTAATAAGCGTATCGGTAACAGAGCGGGTATTCGCGACCATTTGTTCAATTGCCGATGAAGCCTGGGAAACATAGTGCCCCTGGTCGCCTACCTGTTCATTGAGCTTGTTAATATTAGTAACCACCTGCTCCATAGTAGCGTGAGTTTCGCTTACGCTGGCGCTTTGGTTCATTATACGGGTTTGAATACTGCGGATATTAGCGGTTATTTCATTTATCGCCGCGGCGGTTTCATCCATGTTAGTCGCCAATTCTGTACCTGTATCGGCTAAAACTCCTGTTCCCCTTTTTATACTGATAATTAAATTACTTATTTTATCAAGCGTTAAATTAAACGACCTGGCAAGCTCTCCTATCTCGTTTTGTTTTACATTTGTTATTCGTTTTGTTAAATCGCCATCCCCTTGAGAAATCTCTTTTAATATAAAATTGATTTCTTTAATTGGTTTAAAAATCATTCTTATAATGAACATTAAAAGAATAATTCCAATGGTTATTGCAATTAAACCGGTAACTACCTGCTGCACTTCAATTTCTAAAATCGCGTGATAAAGCTCTTCGCCGTCAAAATCACAAGCGACAAGCCCTACTATTTTCCCCGCGGAATTTCTGATTGGTGTGTAAACTGAAATTAACATGCCCCATTCACCCTGATCCACAAGACCAGAAACTTCGGTAGTACCGCTAATCCACGCATTTCTGAACGCTTCATCGTGACCGCTGACATCTTCTTCGTCTCCAAGAGCGGAAAAAAGTTCTTCGTCATCGGGAGGAGCGGAGCCGTCAATAATATACTGCCAAATATCACCAACTTTGGGCGCGATGGTATATAAATAAAGGCAATTAGAAAACTCTTTTAATCCGAGCATAAAAATCCTGGTTTCTTCATAAAAAGGATCGTTTATATCCAGTGATTTAATCAATGCTTCAAAAGAGTCGCCGTTTATATTAGCCGCCACTTTTTCTACCATCATTATTCCCTGCATCGCGTAAACATCTATTACTGTCACCGATAATTCGCGCACACCCAATAGGAGCAACGCAAAAGTTAGAACAACAATTAAAATAACGAAAAAGGCAATTAATCTAAATTTTAAGGAATTAAATAATTTCATGTTTTTCCTCCATCACACTCGCTTGTGTTTCACTATTCGCCGATAATTTTCACCAGCAGACGTTTTTTCCGCTGCCCGTCAAACTCACCGTAAAAAATCTGCTCCCAGGGTCCAAAGTGAAGCTTGCCGCCTGTAACAGCGACAACTACTTCCCGCCCCATAATTTGCCGTTTTAAATGCGCATCCGCATTGATTTCCCCGGTGTTATGGCGGTACGAAGAAACAGGTTCGTGGGGAGCGAGTTTTTCCAGCCAAACATCAAAATCGTGGTGCAGCCCAGATTCATCATCATTAATAAAAACACTGGCGGTTATGTGCATGGCGTTAACAAGGCACAACCCTTCCTGAATGCC
>WQXE01000189.1 GCA_009784995.1 Treponema sp.
CTTCTAATTCTTGTCTAGTTAGCGATAATTTATTTTTATTTTCCAACATTGTACTGATCAAAATTTGAAGATCAATCAATGATAGGCATATTTCTTTTTTAGATTCGGCAGTTATTTCCCAGGAAGTTAAATTAGGAGGTAATGATTTTTGCGATTCTATAAACTTTGCTTTATTATCGGAATTTCCGAGATATGCCGAAATAAAATCGATGTTATACTTTTGCAATTTTTCCTGTACATTTGCTGTAGCAGAGTTGTTGCTTGATACAATAGCTATACTTTCGCCGCGTATTACCGCATTGGCAATAATATTCAAAATTGTTTGTGTCTTTCCTGTTCCTGGCGGCCCTTCAATAATTGTAAGAGTATTATTAAGCGCCCTGTCAATTGCAATTTTTTGACTTTTATTGAAACCGAATGGATAAATGTCAATAGGAGTATTTTTATATTCTGCAGTATCAAGTTTACCGGTTAGTAATGCAGAAAGCATGCTTTTATTATTTAAGTTTACTTTTTCATAACGATTTGCCAAAATATTACCACCAGAAGAATCCGACAGTCCGATTGTTTGCGCTATTCGTTTAAGGTATTCAAAACATTTTTGTGTTGTATCGTCATATATAGCAGGATATTTTATTTGTACATTTTCTAGATTATAAGGATATGTTTTTCCACTTAAGTAAATTATATGGATTTTTCCGTTACTTTCTTTCCATGCGCGTATTTTATCTGTTTGATCTTCACCTTTAACAATAATCCGCGCTTTGCCCTTATGCATATTCGCTTTTCCTCGTTGTCATTATATCATAAAACATGATAAAATGATATATAAGGAGAAACAATCATGAAACGCTGCGAGTGGTGCTTAGGTTCAGAAATATATATGAAATATCACGATACTGAATGGGGAGTGCCAGTATATGATGATCAAAAACATTTTGAGTTTTTGGTGCTGGAGTCTGCTCAGGCGGGGTTGAGCTGGATAACGATTTTGAATAAAAGGGAAAATTATAGAAAAGCCTATGATAATTTTGATCCAAACAAAGTAGCCCGCTATACAGAAGCAAAAAAGAAAAAACTTTTGGCAGATGCAGGGATTGTGCGTAACAGGCTAAAAATAGAAGCGTCTATAAATAACGCGCAGCGTTTTCTGGAAGTGCAAAAAGAGTTTGGAAGTTTTTCCAATTATATTTGGAGTTTTGCCAAAGGAAAACAAGTAACCGGTAAATGGAAAAAACTTAGCGAAATTCCTGCATCAACAGAGTTGTCCGATAAGGTATCAAAAGACTTAAAAAAGAGAGGGTTTAAGTTTTTGGGCGGAACGATTATGTATTCGCATTTACAGGCAACAGGTATTGTAAATGATCACCTTATGGACTGCTTCCGATATAAAGAGATTAAAAAACTTACTCAACCTTAAACCGCGCAACTTCTTTAACCAACAAACTAATGTTTTCGCGGTTTTTTACGCTTATTTCGTTAACTTGATTTACCGCAATATTTATCTGGCTTGCGCCGGCTGCCATTTCGCTCATGCCGGAAGTTATTTCCTGCGTAACTTTTTCCAGGTTTGTACTCTCTCTTATTACTTCTTCCGAACCTTCAAGCATTTCCTGAGACCCGCTCTTTACCTGCCTGGTTATCTCGTTCAGGTTGCCTATACCTTCAAGAACTTGCTTACTGCCTGCTTGCTGTTCTTCCATGGAGTTTCTGATATGTTCTTCCTGATCCGATACCGTAGTTACGCTTGTGTCGATTGCCTCGAATTTATCCAATACATTCTGTGTAGAAGAAGTAATTTTATCAATAGCGCTTTTCATTTTCTTTAAAACATCGCTGATTGTCTTGGACTGCTGTCCCGAATTTTCCGCTAGTTTGCGAATTTCTCCCGCGACAACAGCGAAGCCCCTGCCGGCTTCTCCCGCATGCGCAGCTTCGATAGCTGCGTTCATCGAAAGCAGATTTGTCTGGCTGGAAATATTTTCCATTACCGAGTTAATATTAAAAAGCCCTTCGGACTGATACGCTATTTCTTTTATATCCGCCGCTACTTCCTGCAAACCGGTGCGTCCCAGTTCCGAAGCTTCTTCAAGATTTTTTACGTTAACAGAGTTTTTTATAAGCGTGTCTGTAACGGAGCTTGTATTTGCTACCATTTGTTCAATAGCGGACGAAGCCGACGAAACATTTACACTTTGATTTTCTACGTGCGCATTAAGCTTATTAATATTTACAACAACCTGTTCCATTGTCGCGTGAGTTTCGCTGACGCTTGCGCTCTGGCTAAGAATGCGATTCTGGATACTTTGAATATTCGCGGTAATTTCATTTATCGCAGAAGCGGCTTCGCTCATGCTGGTAGAAAGCTCGTTTCCTGTATCAATTAACGCAGCGGTTTCCATTTTAATATTTTTGATCATATTGGTGATCATATCCAAAGTATCATTAAAAGATTTGGCCAGATCGCCAATCTCGTTATCTTTTATTCTATTGATACGTTTTGTTAAATCGCCGTCACCCTGGGATATTTCTTTTAATATCAGGTTAATTTCTTTTGCCGGCTTAAATATCATACGCATGATAAATAAGAGCATAATAATTCCAATAATAATCGCTATTATGCCTGTGCCCGCCTGCTGCAATTCAATCTCTACTATAGCATGACGAAGCTCTGAGCCGTCAAAGTCACATGATACCAGGCCGACTATTACGCCGTTGGAATTTTTTATGGGAGTATAAATCGAAATTAGCCAGCCCCATTCTCCCTGATCCACAAGACCGGATACTTCTGTCTTTCCGGTAGCCCATGCTCTTCTGAACGCGGCGTCGTGACCGCTGACATCTTCTTCTTCTCCAAGCGCCGAAAAATGTTCTTCGTCATCCGGCGGGGCGGAACCGTCAATAATGTACTGCCAGGTATTTCCGCTTTTTGGCGCAATGGTATAAAGATACATACAGCCGGAAAGTTCTTTTAGCTGCAGTAAAGACACTCTTGTTTCTTCATAAAAGGGGTCGTCTTCATTAAGAGATTTAACCAACGCTTCAAAGGAATCGCCGTCAATAAATGAAGCAGCTTTTTCTACAAGCAGGATTCCCTGTTTAGAATATGTTTCGACTACTGTCATGGAAAGCTCGCGCACTCCCAGTAAAACAAGTATCGTAGTTAAAATTACTATAAAAACAATAAAGAACGTAATAAGTCTTAATCTAAGAGAATTAAATAATTTCATTTTTCCCCGCCTATAATTACATTTCAGCTTTCTTTTCTTCCGCTATTCTGGCCAAATCGTTCATGTCATCCAAAAGCTTGCTAGTTTTGGAAAGCATGTCCGCATAACCGCCTTTTACTTCGACGCTGCCTTCCCTTATATGTTTAA
>WQXE01000190.1 GCA_009784995.1 Treponema sp.
ACCGAAATCGCGAAGTTAATCGAACAAACGTTTGGAACATTATCGCCGTTTAACGACTCTTTGGGAAACGGTCCCGCGGTTTATTATAGTCTTCCTGACTTTTCAGGGAAAATTGGATTTATAAACCCAATGACACATGGTTTTTGTAAAACCTGTAATCGCCTGCGCCTTACATCGGAAGGTTTTTTAAAACTATGTCTTTCTGATAACATTGGTCTTGATTTAAGAAAAATGATCCGCGAAGGCGCTAGTGACATTGAAATATCCAAAGCTGTTACAGAAATTGTTAAAAAAAAGCCGCATTCTCATTCATTTACAAATCATTCGTTACATGGAATGTCACAAATTGGCGGATAATTTTTTATTTTACAGCGCATTCGCTTGATTTACCTGTTAGTGTATCAAGCCCATGAAACAATGTACCAATAATAGATTCCAGGTTTTCTTTAGCCGCTTTGGGACTGCCGGGCAGGTTAATAATGAGCGTAGCGCCTCTTATAACAGCGACAGAGCGGCTTAACATCGCGGTAGGGGTAATAATCATACTCGCGGCGCGCATGGCTTCTGCTATGCCGGGTACAACGCGATGAGCGACAGATAAGGTAGCTTCCGGCATACAATCACGTGGTGAAAGCCCTGTACCGCCTGTTGTAAGAATGAGGTCCGCGAGACCATTGTCGCAAATACGTTTTAATTCATTTTCTAATTTTTTTTGATCATCAGGAAGTAATGTAGAGCCCGCGATTAAAAAACCAGCTTTAGAAGTTATCTCTTTAACAACAGGACCGCTTTTATCTTCACGTTCACCGTTAAAGCTTTTGTCACTCGCGGTAATAATCCAAACACGATAGCTGTCTGATGGAGCGCGACAAACAGACATTTCATCACCAACAGAAATAATTCCACCGTTAATAACTTTCGCGAAAACTCCTTCACGCGGCATAATGCAATCACCCATTTCCTCGTAAATAGAACAACGATTATGACATTCTTTTCCTATTTGAGTTATTTTCAAAACGACATCATTGCATTTTAAAAGAGTGCCGGGGGTAAGAGAACTTAAATTTATTCCGTCTACTACAAGGTTTTCGCCGAAATCTCCATATTCAACCTTCGCGCCTTTCGCGCGAAAGTCCGCGATTTTTTTCTGTGAAAGAAGACTTACCTGTCTGTGTCCATCACCTGCATGAGCGTCACCTAACAAACCGCGCGCTAAAACAACTTCAACCCTGTCAACGTTACGCTTTGCTGTTCCTTTTTTTTCACTTATACAAACCGCTAAAATTTTTCCCATATATAAATAATATTATAAATTATATTATACTACCTTGACTATATATTTAAAAATGTTTATAATAATTTTTATGAAATCAATATCAATTTTATTAATCGTTTTATCACTTGGGTCTTGCGGGATTTTACAAAAAAAACAACCTGAACCGCCAAAGTTTTCTGTAAGATTTCTTTTAGAGGAAATTGAACTAGGCGAAGTTGAAATGCAAATTGACAGACCTTTTCCTCTTTCCGGTTTAACAAAAGTTGTTGTGAAGGTTAGTTATTTCGCAAATGACGACGCTGTATGTCTTACTTACAGATCAGATTTTTTTACATATCAACATTTTTGGGATTACAACAGCCGGGATTTATTTAAAAAATCTCTTGATACCTATATGGTTGATTATGAAAATCGTAATCTTCATACTAATTTAAGAAATACAAAATCAATTTATGGAACTTCCGAAGGTTTTTTAACATGGCAGGAATTTTCTTTTACTATGAAGTATCATGCTAATATGGGTATAGAATTCGGTTATTTTTTTAGAGAAAGATTTCCATATTATGCCGTAACACAAAAACTAGCGCAATATGTAGACAGAATAGACAGAGCAAAAAATACCAACAGTCAAGAAATCTCCATGTATTTTACAAGAGCGCAGGCAAGAGAACTCGCGGATTTAATTGATGACGCGGTACTGGATCTCCATGTTATACCAGTTACTCCAAGAACACCAAATATTGAGTTTGATGTATGGTAATATTTTAAACTAAAGTTTTAAAATATTTTTTAAGCTTTTATTTTAATTCCCTGTGCCTTAAATGTGTCGTTATACATTTCGACATACTTTAAGGCAGAGCTTTCCCAGGAAAAGTCTTTTGTCATTCCTCGTTTTTGCATTTTAATTATATCTTCGCGCCTGTTGTACCATGCCCAAACTGCCCAGCCGACTGTGTTGTAAATCGAAGACGGATCTAAAATGTCAAACATAAAACCTGTGCCTTCTCCTGTATCTTCATTAAAGTTTTCTACAGTATCAACAAGACCGCCTGTACTGCGAACGATGGGAAGAGTGCCGTAAGCAAGTGAATACATTTGATTAAGCCCGCATGGCTCATAACGGCTCGGCATCAGGAAAAAATCTGATCCTGCCTCAATAAGGTGGCTTAATTTTTCGCTGTATCCTATTTTCGCTTTAAAGTTTGAAAGCCGCGAGGCAAGGCTCGCGATTTCACTTTCGCACCAATGTTCACCCGAACCAAGTATAACCATTTGAACATCCATATCGCGACATATTGACCAGGCTGATCCGTATGTAGGTCCAAATAATTCACCTACACCTTTTTGATCTGTTAATCGTGTAACAATACCGATGACCGGCACATTTGGATCCAATGGAAGGCTAAATTCTTTTTGCAAAGCTTCTTTCGCTTTCGCTTTTCCTTCCATATTTTTTACAGAATAATTTTCAGGTATGTATGTATCTTTTTCGGGATTCCACACAATATCATCAATTCCATTTAATATTCCGCAATAATCGGCGCTGCGGTATCGTAAAACACCATCAAGCCTAAATCCATGCGCTTCGTTTTTTGTTTCTTCGGCATAGTTAGGTGAAACTGTGTTAATTTTATCAGCGCTGTAAAGACCTGCTTTTAACATGTTTAACATGCTCCAGTCTTCAAAACCGGCATTGTAAAAAACATCCCAGCCAAGACCCGCGTAATCAAAATTATCTTTATGGTAAATACCCTGATAACCAAGATTGTGAATGGTAAGTATCGATATTGTATTTTCAAACTCGCCTTTAATACCGGAAATTCTTTCCGCGAATTTTAAATATACGGGAGCTACTGCCGCGGGCCAGTCATGAGCGTGTAATACATCCGGGTACCATTTAATTTTCCGGCAAAGCTGAAACGCCGCCTTGCAAAAAAAGATATAACGCCTTGAATTGTCGATAAAATCCGATTCCACAGGGCTTCCGTAAATACCGTCTCTGCCAAAAAATATTTCATGATCGATAAAATAAACTTTTACAGGATTTTTTTTATCAGTTCCGGGCATATCTGTTTCATAAACAGCGCTCCATTCTTC
>WQXE01000191.1 GCA_009784995.1 Treponema sp.
AATTAAGCTTGCTTAGGATGCGTATATGAACATTTAAAAATCTGTTACTTTACTCTGATGGCTTACGAAATCTCAAACAGAGAAGGATTGTTTTATAAATGGGCTTTTTCTACAAACTCTACGTTTCGTGTTATTCGTGGTAAAAGTTCAAATTAATTATCTTGACTTGTGGTAAATGAAACCATATCTTAAATATAATAGCTGGAAAAAACGAATCTGTTTTTCAGACACATTCTAATCTACAGATAAATATCCTTCCGCATACTGACGGTTTTGCGGTTTTTGTTGTATAACTCAGCATTTGGAATAAATCCGTTTTTTTTATAAAAAGCCATAACACCTTCATCATGCTCAATGTCGGCATCAACAGTTAAAAAACGAGCGGCGCAATAATGTGTATTACAAGACCATGTTAGCCTTTCAGCACTGTCAATCATGAATGTGCCAATACCTTTAAACTTCTTGGAAAAGCTGCTGTCTACTGCAAGTTTGGCAATCTTCATCGAAGGAATTGTTTTGAATGGGTAATTGAGATTATGTAATTCTTTTTCTGTGAAAGACAGTTTTATTGAGTCCATGATAAGAGACATATAGGCTACGATTTTATCGGTAGAGCGTTCGGTCAAAAGCCATGTAAGAGCGATATGATCGTTCTGGGAACGCAGAGCATCATTAGAAAGATAGTTATTATATTCGGTTATTCCGCAATCAAAATCAGTATAATCTGTATCAGAGGTTAGAATTTTTAATTTATATTCAATAAAACGCCCGCTTTTTTCGAATTCCTGTCTTGCAGACATTATTGGAAGAACTTATCTATATACTCTGCTTTTTTCTGTAGCTTCCGATAGACCGAGGCGGGTATGGGTCTGCGGATTTGTGCTATAACTTCACGAGCAATTTTTTTATTTTTTATCTCCGTCGCCTGGACGGGTTTTACTTTGGCTGCTGCCATTAGAAATACCTCTAAATATAATATATCATTTTTTACAAAAAAATCCAAGTCTTGACCCTGATCAACCTCCATGTCATACTAAACAAATGTTTACGGTTGTATCTCCATTTAAACCCGCTGGCGACCAGGGCGACGCTATCGCCGCTTTAACAAACGGCATAAAGTCCGGCGACAAATATCAGACTTTGCAAGGGGTTACGGGTTCGGGTAAAACCTTCACGATGGCTAAAATTATCGAACAGGTACAGATGCCTACTTTAATCGTAAGCCACAATAAAACTCTGGCGGCTCAGCTTTACAGGGAGTTTAAAGGGTTCTTTCCACATAACGCGGTCGAATATTTTGTTTCCTATTACGACTACTACCAGCCGGAAGCGTATGTCGCAAGCAGAGACCTATATATAGAAAAAGACGCGTCAATAAACGCCGAAATTGAGCGTATGCGCCTTTCCGCCGCGAGAAGTTTAATGGAACGTAACGATGTAATCATCATCGCCACAGTTTCCTGTATTTATGGCATGGTAACGCCGGATGTATATAAAAAAATGACGGCGACCTTTTCCAATGGCGAAACTGTCGATGTAGACTCTCTAATCCGCCGTTTTGTGGAGCTCCAGTACGAGCGCAACGACGCTGTCCTTGAACGGGGGCGTTTCCGCCGCCGCGGCGACACTTTGGAAATATTTCCCGCCTATATGGAAGAAGCTTATCGCGTCGATATAGATACATTCCATGAAAACGGAGAAACAATCGAACGAATACGCCGCTTTAACCCGGTTTCCGGCGAAATGCTCGAAGACCTCGACCGAGCGCTCATTTACCCGGCGAAACAGTTCGTAATGCCGGGCAGTATGATCCAAAACGCGATGGGTACGATAAGGCAGGAATTAAAAGAGCGGCTCGAACATTTTCAAAACACTGGTAAAATAATGGAAGCCGAACGCTTAAAAACCCGTGTCGAGTACGACATCGAAATGCTTACAGAAATGGGTTACTGCCCCGGAATCGAAAATTATTCGGCTGTTTTGGCAAACCGCAAAAGCGGCGAATCCCCGGATACCCTTGTAGATTATCTTCCTAAAGAGCATTTAACCTTTATCGACGAAAGCCATGTTACTTTGCCGCAATTGGGCGCCATGTACGCGGGCGACCGCAGCCGCAAGCAAACCCTTGTGGATTACGGCTTTCGCCTGCCCAGCGCTTTGGATAACCGCCCTCTTCGTTACGACGAGTTCGCCCAGCGGCTGGACAAAACCGTGTTTGTTTCCGCGACACCGGGTAAAACCGAAATTGAGCAGTCAGTTCGGGTTGTCCAACAATTAATCCGCCCCACAGGGCTTTTAGACCCGGAAATCGAAGTGCGCCCAAGCGAAGGTCAGATGGAAAATATCTACGGCGAAGTGCAAAAACGCATAAAAATCGGAGAAAGGTCGCTTATTTTAACGCTCACCAAAAAAATGGCGGAAGATTTAACCGATTATTTATCGGGGCTTGGCTTAAAAGTGCGCTACATTCACAGCGAGGTCGAAACAATCGAACGAGTGGAAATCCTAACCCAACTTCGGCAGGGAAAGTTTGACATTCTAGTTGGCATCAACCTTTTGCGCGAAGGTATCGATTTACCCGAAGTTTCGTTTATCGCGATTCTTGACGCCGATAAAATCGGCTTTTTGCGCTCTTTAACAAGTCTTGTGCAGATAATCGGGCGCGCCGCGCGCAATGCCGCCGGAAAAGTAATAATGTACGCCGATAAAATGAGCGACGCTATGGAAAAAGCCATAAACGAAACCAACCGCCGCCGCGAAGCTCAAATCGCCTATAACGAAAAACACGGCATCACGCCCGCCACTGTAAAAAAAGCCATCGAAGACATTTTAACGCGCCACATCGAAGAGGCGCAAACAGCGACAGGCGCGACCATCGAAGTTTTAAAGAAATCCTACAATATGTTAATTCCAGCCCAGCGCAAGCAGTTAATTAAAGCGCTGGAAAACGAAATGCTCGAACATGCGAAGAATTTGGAATTCGAACAAGCCGCCGCAATACGTGATGAAATCGCAAAAATTAAAGACTTTATTTAAGAAAAGAGTTCTCGCTAAGACGCTAGGAACAAGAAGAGTTCTCGCCAAGACGCCAAGGCGCTAAGCTGTAATTCGAATTCTTTCTTTAACCTATAAAAATTTCTGTAGTTATCCGAGGTTTATTAGGTTTAATATATTTTTCGAACATCAACTCTGCGCTATTTGCGTTCTTTGCGCCTTTCAGACTGTGTCAAAAGTATTTAATTCCCTTTATAATTTTGCGTAAAAACAAAAGAAATGGTAAAATAAAGGAAAGCATAAGAGAGGGGAGAAATGGAATTTATCAGCGGCGAATCCAGA
>WQXE01000192.1 GCA_009784995.1 Treponema sp.
CAACATCCTGCCATATTTGTTTATATTCATCCATCGGATGCCCGGAAAAATAAAATCCTATAAGCTGCTTTTCCAAGTTTAATCTGTCAGCGCGGCTTATGGGAGGAAATTCCTCAAATTTAAACTCAGGCATTTGGGATTCATTTGAATCATCAAAAAGACTAGTCTGCCCAAACTGCTGATCCTCTTTTTTTCTTAAAGCGTATTCAACCACTTTTTCCAGATTGCCTACAAGTGTTTCGCGTGATACGTTGAATTGATCAAACGCTCCTGTTTGAACTAAAAGTTCAATAACTTTTTTACCAACAGTTTTAATATCAACCTTGTCTAAAAAATCCGTAAAACTTTTATATACCTCTTCCTGCCTGCCTCTTTCAATTTCCTGCGCGGAAACTTCACCTAACCCTTTAATTCCCAATAATCCGTATACAATTCGCCCTTCTACTACTGTAAAATATTTATTAGACCTGTTAATATCCGGCGGATCAACAGAAATCCCCATTCTTCTGGCTTCATCTATACACTTTGATAACCTGTCTTTATCCGCGCTGTGTATATCATTTGTAAGGTTAGCAGCGAAAAATTCCAACGGGAAGTTTGCTTTTATATATGCCGTATGATACGCGATTACAGAATAACCTGCCGCGTGACTTTTATTAAAACCATAACCGGCGAAAGGAACCAGCATATCATAAATTGCGCTTGCTTTTGCTTGAGAAAATCCAAGTTTTGCCGCTCCTTCCAAAAACGGAATTTTTTCTTCGTCAAGAATTTCCTTTTTCTTTTTTCCCATCGCGCGGCGTAAAAGATCTGCTTTACCTATGCTATAACCCGCTATTATTCTCGCTACTTCCATTACCTGTTCCTGATAAACAATAACGCCGTATGTTTCTTTAAGAATTCCTTTCAGGCTTGGATCAGGGTATGTTATAGGAGTTTTTCCGTTTTTGGAATCAACAAAACGCGGAATATTCTGCATTGGACCGGGGCGGTACATGGCGTTTAACGCGATTAAATCTTCTATCGTATTTGGCTTTGTTTGTTTTAAAATATCCTGCATACCGTCAGATTCAAATTGAAATATACCAAAACTGTTTCCTTCGCCGAGCATTTTAAATGTCGCTTTATCATTCTCCGGAACTTTTTTAACGTCAAAATCGGAATATTTACCTCCTCGTAATCTAATAAGATCTTCCGCGTGTTTAATTACATCAAGTGTTTGAATTCCAAGAAAGTCCATTTTTAATAAACCCGAAGACTCCAGATAATTCATACTATATTGAGTCGAAATCGCTCCATCTTTGCCGGTTTTAGGATCATCACGTTCTTTATATAATGGAACTAAATTTATAATTGGCTGTTTCCCGATTACTACGCCCGCCGCGTGAATCGATGAATTACGGTTTAATCCCTCCAGTTTCCGAGCGAGCGCGAACAATTCTGTATAACGCAAATCATTTTCCATTTCTCTGAGTCTTGGCTCATCCTCAAAAGCGCTTTTTAATGTAACAGCATCCTGTCCTTTGGGAGCGGGAATAAGTTTAAGAATCATATCCGATTCAGGGATTGAAATACCTAATGTGCGGGCGACATCCTTTAAAACCTGTTTTATTTTAAGCGTAGAAAAAGTGATAATCTTTCCCACTCTTTCTTTTCCGTATTTTTCTATAACATAATTTCTGACATCATCTCTCGCGTAATTAGGAAAATCTATATCAAAATCCGGCATTGATATACGTTCAGGATTTAAAAAACGTTCAAATAAAAGACCGTATTTTATCGGATCAATATCTGTTATTCGCAATGAATATGCCGCGATGGAACCTGCTCCGGAACCTCTCCCTGGTCCTACGGGGATATTGTGTTCTCTCGCGTATTTAATAAAATCCCAAACGATTAAAAAATACCCTGTAAAACCCATATTTACGATCGTATCAATTTCAAAATCCGCGCGTTTTTTAATTATTTCCCATTCAGTACCATTAGCCGCCATTTCTTTCGCGTATCGTACTTTTAACCCTTCGTTAATAAGATGACGAATATAACTGTTACCGTTGTCAAATCCGTTTGGAATTTCAAAATCAGGAAGATACTCCGGCAATTCTTTTACACTAATATCCGGAACATCTGTAAGACAACGGTTCGCGATTTTTACAGTGTTTTCTACAGCGTCAGGGTATTCTTTAAAAAGGGAAGCCATTTCATCCGCGGATTTAAAATAAAACTGATCGCCGTAATATTTTTTTCGTTTTTCTTCGGTGCGAAGTTTTCCAGTTCCTATGCAAAGCAGAATATCATGCGCTACAAAATCATCTCTTTCAAGATAGTGAACATCATTTGTCGCGACTAAAGGTATGCCTGTTTTTTTGGAAATTTCTATTAATTTTTCATTTATATCTTTTTGTGATAAATCACTGCCTCTTAAAATTTCCGATGGAATTCCATGATCTTGTATTTCAAGATAAAAATTAGGTTCTCCATTTTCATCTTTTCCAAAAAGATCGCGATAATAATTCGCTTTTTTAACAGCGTCTTCCATCTTGCCGTTCATGATAAGGCGCGGAATTTCACCTGAAACACAAGCGGAAAGAGCTATTATTCCTTCATGATATTTTGTTAATAATTCTTCATCTATCCGCGGACGGTAATAAAAACCTTCGGTGTAGGCATACGAACAAAGTTTTACAAGATTATGATACCCCTCGCGGTTAACCGATAAAAGAATTAAATGATAATATTTATTTTCATGTTCCATTCCGCTTTTATCGAAACGCGAACCGGGTGATACATAAACTTCGCAGCCAATAATCGGTTTTACTTTATTATCATTTTTTTTACAGGCTTGAATAAACTCCATCGCTCCGAATAAATTGCCGTGATCAGTTAAAGCAAGGTGAGTCATGCCCAATTCCCCTGCTTTTTTAACCAATGAATCAATAGAAACAGCGGCATCAGTCAGAGAATAGTCGGAATGTACGTGGAGATGGACAAAATTTGCCATGTTTTTGAATTTTACCTTGAAAAAGGGTTTGAAACAAGGTAGTAAATATGGGTACAAGCTTGGGCAAAAGCCCGCGCCTTTTTTTAGAAAATTAACATCGCGTCGCCGTAGCTAAAAAACCTGTACTTCTCTTTTACAGCTTCGGTATAACTTTCTAAAATTAACTCCCTGTTCGCGAACGCTGATACAAGCATTAAAAGAGTAGATTCAGGTGTGTGAAAGTTTGTAAATAAAGCGTCTACTAATTTAAACTTATAACCGGGATAAATAAAAATCGATGTATCCCCTTC
>WQXE01000193.1 GCA_009784995.1 Treponema sp.
AAATTACTGGCATATTTAAATCCGGCTCTTCGCAAAACAATGGAAGCGGAACTGGTAAAAGATTAATAAGTGTTTTTGAGGTAGTACATGGCGCGTAAGAAAAAACAAGGAGCTCCTGATTCAGCCGGCGACTGGATGACCACGTACGCCGACATGATCACATTAATGCTTTGCTTCTTTGTTATTCTTTTTAATCCCGACGATATTACCCAGGCGCAGTTAGACGCGATTTCAGAATCGATGAGGCAGGGCGGCATCGGCGCCATGCCCGGTGGTTTTACAGTTTACGCCGGACGTTCCGCGGATTTAGGCAATACTGTTATGTCACTACCTTCGATGGAACAGGGTACCAGAATGGGAACAGCTTTACGCAAAGCTATCTCTGTTTTTTCGCCGGAAATAAACACTACAAAAATTAAAGTTACTCAAGATGAACGCGGGCTTGTAATCACACTCGCGGGAGACGCGTTTTTTAACCCGGCGAGCGCGCGCATCAATATAGAAGAAACCAGAAATATATTTTTAAGGCTTGGAACATATCTTAATGATCCCGATTTGGCAGGCAGAAAATTCAGAATAGAAGGGCACACAGACGGAGAAGATGTAGACCCTGCCGGTCCCTGGGAAGATAACTGGCACCTTTCTGTAGAACGTTCAAGAGCGGTTTTACGTTATCTTTCCGCGCTTGGAATAAACGAAAATAATTTTCAGATAGCCGGTTTCGCGGCAACAGTACCAGTTTCAACTAACGATACTCCCGAAGGCAGAGCCAACAACCGCCGCGTGGACATCATCATACTCGACGAAGGTCACCTGTAATACTTTCTGATCTTTTTTCAATTTCGTGTTGATTCGAGTAATTCGTGGTAGAATTCTTTGAGGAAATTTTTGGGTTTTTAAACAGCGATATTAAAAAGCGCCCCTGTAACTGGTGCCGCGGGGGTATAGATACTTACATTTTGAGCTGTTCTTAATTGTTTTTGGTATTGCTCGATTAAAGCGTTAACTCTGTTTTCGTCACTTCCTTCCAAGTTGCCAAATTCCATAGAACCCTGACTTTTTACTTTGGATAACTGTTCGATTAAAGTATCGAGTATTTTTAATTTTGATATATTTACACCCTGTGTCCCTTCCGGGGCAGGCGTTCCGGAAACATGTTTAAAGTGCGAGTAGATTACAAGACCGGGAGCCACAGGCAAAGACGCTCTGCCGCTGCTGGCAGCGTTTATAGCGTAACCAATGCTTGGGAAAGCCTGATGTGGTATAGTTCCGATATTCATAACTTACTCCTGTTACAAATATCGGCAGAAAAAGTTAATGATTAAAGATAATATTTTTATCTTGACAATATGAACTACAAGGCATATATTGTAATTATGAATGTATGGGAAATAATTACTAGCGATATTTATGATACATGGTTTGAAGAACAAACAGATGATAATAAAGCGCTTATACGTTCAAGAGTTTATTTACTCAGTGAATATGGACCCAATTTAGGTCGTCCTTATGCGGATACACTAAAATGAAGTAAAAAACTTAAGAATTTGAAAGAACTTCGCTCTCAAACAGACGAAAATATATTTCGAATTGCTTATATTTTTGATCCTAAACGAAAAGGAATACTTCTTACTGGTGGAGATAAAAAAGGGAAAAAAGAAAAAAAGTTTTATAAAGATTTAATAAAGGAAGCAGAGCAAATTTATGCTGCTTATTTGAAAAAGCTTGAAAATAAAAGTAAAAAGGAGTAGAAAATGGAATTTCATCCAATAAGTAAACTTGATGCAAGGACAAATCCTGAAGTTTTGGCAAAGGCTCGTAAACTTTATGAACAAGATAGTTTAAATATTAAACTTAAAGCTTTACGAGGAAAGTATGGAATAAAACAAGAAGAGGTTAATAATTTTACTCAAACAGCGGTTTCAAAACTTGAACGAAGAAAAGATATAAAAGTATCTACTTTAATTGACTATCTTGAAAGTTTGGGTTTTGGGCTTGAAATAACTGCTTTGCCAAAAGGTAATAATGCCAGAAAAGAAATTTTATTAAAGGTTTAATATGTGATAAAACCAAAAGGCAGTACCCGAATACTCCCTTATCTATTATTTTCATGGTACAGGCGGCGCATGCTGCTGTTCAGAACCGCCTGTACAAAGAAAGTTACAGATACTTTTGCGTCATCTATCTTACTAATCCCAGGTTTCTTAAAGCATCTGTTGCCATGTTACGTTCTACCCACGTATATTCAT
This sequence comes from Treponema sp., assembly GCA_009784995.1. GTDB lineage: Bacteria > Spirochaetota > Spirochaetia > Treponematales > Breznakiellaceae > WQXQ01. The sequence goes on from WQXE01000193.1 coordinate 2,250, forward strand.
CGCTGTGGGATATTGAAGTAAGTAAAAATCTTACATCCATTGATTGAGTATTTGTACTTCCAAGACAAAAAATGACTCTTTCAAAAACATTTCTTTCTTTGTTACCCCAAGGACCGTTTCGCCGTCTATGATGAAGTTCCTGCAGGAATTTATAAAGAAGCGCAATCGCTTCATCAGTCTTTATTGCGGCTAACGCATTCAAAGACTTATATATTTCATCAAAGTCAGGAGAATTGCTGATAAAATTATTGTTGTACGATTTTTCAAGATTTTCATAAACAGAAGCGTCTGCGGCTCCAAAATCACGAATAGCGTCAATAGCGACTTTTCTAAATTCTCTTAAGATATTCTGATGCTGCCTATTAGACGGAGAATAAAACCAGCCTGTCGCGAGAGATGCCGCCGCGATTCTAGCTTTAGATGTTCCGGGAATGTTCATTCCTAATGCCGCCTTTAAAGCTTCATATTTAATACTCGCGTTATTTGCGGGGCTTTGGATAAATTCAATTAATAAATCCGCGGGATCGTCAATAATGTTCAAAAGCGCGTTTGCCGCTCTTTCTTTTATGTTTGGATCATAACTTCCAATCGAAGCGTAAAATAAAGGTCTAAAGCCGCTTGGATCCTTAAAAGTTTCCAATGCGTTTATACATCCAATAACAACGCGTTGTACTTTTCTTTTTATATCTTCGTTGGCAAGACTCTGCGTATTAAACGCGCTTAAACGTTGAACTATATGCGGAATGTGCTCTCTGCTGTTTATCTGCCCCAGCGCGATTATAGCCGCCTGCATAGCTAACCCTTCATAATGATTGTTAGATCTGGAAATATCAAATGCTGTTACCGTTTGCCAAATTTCTGTGGCAGCGCCTGTAAAATTTTCCGCGGCGAGTCCCCGGCAAAGAATTATCGCGGACCTTTCCGCGGCAGATTGTTCTCTTGCGGTTTTCGCGTTTCCAATTCTTTGAATCAGAACCCTAAG
>WQXE01000194.1 GCA_009784995.1 Treponema sp.
CCATTTCGATTCAAAAATACTCTGTATGTTTCTCCCGATACTACAGGAAACCTGAAATACTGCGCTCCAAACGATGTTGATGTACTATCACTCCAGATATTGTTTTCCAATAACACAGCGCCGCTCGCGGTTGTGCCGTCGTCCCACAAAGCGTACAGGATGGTGTCGTTTAACGGTATAAAATAACTGTTGGGATAATATGTGGTTCCGCTTCCATCTATTTGTGTGTTCCATCCGCCAAAATAAAAACCTGTTTTTACAAGGCCGCCTGCTCCTGGTATTTCAATTCCTGTTCCGCCTTCTATGGTTCTTGGATCAGGAGCGGTTCCGCCTGTCGCGCCGTTCGCGTCAAAAGTAATTGTTATAAAATCCGGTATATTTTGCGGACGTCCCATTATTATGGAAACGGGAGTTGTTTGCCCCGGTTTAACTTCCGCGGAAGCTGAACCTATAGCGTAAAGTTGTCCATTGTAATAAGCGTTTACAGAAATATTATAATTTCCAACATATACAGCGGCGCTGATTATACCGTTGCCTTTAGCTTCTATTACTTGCGCGTGATCACCTGTAAGTGTTATTTTGTATTCCATATCTTCAAGCATGGAATCGCTTGGAGGCCAAATAGCGGATCTGCCATTGCCGCCAAAATTAAATGTTATTAAACCTGTATCGCCGCCATTAAAGGGACTAAAACAGCCGGTAAAAAATACACAAAAGATAAAAAAAAGACAAGTTATCCCTAAAATTGAATGTAAAGCGGGAAATTGTATTCTTTTTATCATATTAGTGCCCTCTAATGATTAATTTATCAATATTATACATTAAAGCATAAATTTTGCCTAGTAAAAAATGACTTTTGTTACGCTTTTTTTACTTTACCCTGATAGCCCAAATACGCAATTGCTGAGCAGCCCAATGCACAATTAAAAGACGCAGACAATTATATGTAGACAGCTCTTCGTCCATAACAGCCTGCGAGAGAACAGTTTTTATAACACCGGGATTTTTAGAAAATTCATCACTGCCAAAACCTTGTATTTTATGCCTAATAAGTTTGTGGCTTGGTTCGGGAAGTTCCAAAATCCAGCCGGAAAATAATTGTCCGTTTCCATTTTCAAGATATTCGGTAACCGCGTTATAAAATTTTTCGATATGTGATGTTAGATCGTTATTTAAATTTTTATTTCTTTTTTTCTTGACTACGATAAGAGATTTACAATATTCCATAGCCGCTTCTACCTCATCCATACAAAGAGTATTCGCGAGCAGATTGTTCGCGACATATTTAATATGAATTGAATAAAATTGACGCTGTGTGCCAATAATTGCTGCCATCGCGAGTATAACTTCATCCCTTAAATACATGTGAGGATCGGCTCTGCGCAAAATTTCCAAAAGGCACAAAAGCGAATCGGCGTGGCGGTAAAAACCAAGCGCTTCGGATCCCATAATTTTTAAGCGGGGGTTTTGCGTATTTAAAATAATTTCTTCTATGTTGGGGCGGAACTCTTCGTCTTTCATTTTAGAAAGCGCGATTATTGATTCGCCCGCGAGCATATAATCGCCGCAGGAAGCAAGCTCGCGCAGCTTTGGAATCGCGTCTTTGCAATTATGTTTTCCCAAAATACGCGCGGAAATATAAGCTGTGGTAAATTGATTATTGGTAACATCGTCTAACAGCGCTTTTTCCGCGTTCTTTCCAAGTATGTGAAGTTTTTCAAGCGCTCTTATCGCTTCTGTGCGGGTAGCGAGGCGGGGTGATTTTGCCCGTTCCAAAAGCCCGTCAATCGCGAGATGGGAAGGAGTGTCGTGTAACGCGCCTAATAAAAGTTTTTCTTCGTCGGAATCCTGCGCTTTATTTAATTTATCCAAAAGGCTTATCGCGCGAAGGTCACGAACAGAAAATATTACATCTAACGCCCCTTTTAAAGATAACGAACCTAAAGACTTCATTGTGCCCTGTCTCGCGAGAGCGAAAACAGTAAGCAAAATCATTATAGAAAAAAGTATTTTAAAAGAAATAAAAGGAGAAAGTCCAAGCATAATAAAAAAGTCCAATAAAATCCCCGCGAGAAATGTTCCGCCAGCTCCGGCGATTCCAAAAATAATAAAATAAAGGATTCCCATATCAAGGGCTTTTTGCGGAGGAATTAAAGCCAGAAAATATGTTTGCGCTATTCCTTCTGAACCAAGAAAACCAAAATGCAGCATAAAAAATAAAAAGACCATAAACAATATGGCGCCTGTCATATTATCCAGCGCGGATCGCGGAAAAAATACAACTGTTATTAAACTAACAAGACCCAGTATAATACAAACAAGAAAAAGCGGTTTCGCGCCAAGGCGGTCTACAAGAAATTTTACAATCAAACCCGCCATTAAAAAACCAAACCCGCCAAAAACAGAGTAAAGAGAAATTAATCCGTCGTTGTGCTGAAATACCTCGCGCGCGAAAACAACAATAAATGTTCGCGTAACGCCCGAAACCATCACAACAAGAAAAAGAATAAGCATAAAATGCCGCAAATAATCCTGCGATAACGCGTCTTTAAATATTTCCGCGAGCTTTTTTTTACGCTCGCCTGTTTCGCCGGATTCATCAATTCCCGGTTCAGGTACTTTTCTTATAACGGCTCCGCTTATTATACCTGTTATTACTCCAAGACTTAACAAAATAGAAAAAACAAAAATTGGCGGTTCCATTCCAAGCACCATCGCGATCAAAAAACTTCCAAACATTCCAATGGCGCTATTCATAATTTGAAGCTGGGTTAAATAACTTCCTTTATCGGGACCTGTTGCAAGCAAACTTAAAACGGGATTATTTCCAATCATTCCAATTCCCCGGAAAAGATGAAAAAACAAAACTCCAAGCATTATTAGTAATAGAGCGGTATTTCTGTGACCTGCATAATCAACAAAGGGAGCGGCGACAGCCAGAATCATACAAATCGATCTTACTATCCATGTAAAACTGAATATCCCTATAATAGAAAAACGTTTAGCAAGAACTTTACCAAGCGGTAAAAGAAACAAAGCAATGTAAAAAGTCGCGCTCATAAGCCCGATATATGTTGATGTAGCTCCCAAACGCAGCGCAAAAAGAGTGATAATTATCCCAACCAGCAAATTCCACGAGACGGCGTTAAAAAC
>WQXE01000195.1 GCA_009784995.1 Treponema sp.
ATTAATGGATTAAAAATCGGCGGCTCTCATTTTCAGATAATCGCAGGACCTTGTTCTGTTGAGTCGCCCGAACAGATTTTGGAAATCGCGAAGAGAGTAAAAGCGTCGGGAGCGACAATGCTTCGAGGCGGCGCATTTAAACCTCGCACATCACCCTATGCTTTTCAGGGGATGAGAAAGGACGGCATCGAACTTTTGCTGGAAGCGAAAAAACAAACAGGTATGCCCATCGTCACGGAAATTATGAACGCAAGCCACATACCGATGTTTGAAAATGTTGATATTATTCAGGTTGGCGCGCGTAATATGCAAAACTTTGAACTTTTAAAAGAATTGGGAATGACCCGAAAACCGATTTTACTTAAACGGGGGCTCGCCAACACTCTTGAAGAACTTTTGATGAGCGCCGAATACATTATCGCAGGCGGCAACCGAAATATAATTCTTTGCGAGCGAGGCATCCGTACATTTGAAACATATACACGTAACACCCTTGATGTTTCGGCAGTGCCGATGTTAAAAGAACTTTCGCATCTGCCTGTGGTCGTAGACCCAAGTCACGCTTCGGGGATCGCAAGGTTGGTGCAGCCAATGTCGATGGCGGCTGTTGCGGCAGGCGCTCACGGACTTATGATCGAAGTTCATAACGACCCGACCAAAGCGTTATGCGATGGAGCGCAGTCGCTCACGCCCGAACAATTCGCCGAAGTATCAGAAAAGGTGCAAAAGATACGTGAGGTTATTACACAATGAATGTCGGAATTGCAGGACTCGGATTAATCGGCGGCTCTTTAGCCAAAGCCTATAAATTGGCAGGACACAATGTTTACGGTTTTGATGCTGACGAAGCGATTTTAAGTTTTGCGCAAGTGTCAGGCGCTGTAAACGGAGTGTTAGACGACAATACAATAAACTCTTGTGATGTAATATTTCTTGCCGTTAACCCTGTTGATGCGGTTGTATATTTGGAAAATACCGCTTCTAAAATAAAAAAAGATTCGTTTGTTATCGACTGCTGCGGTGTTAAACGGTTTGTTTGTTCACGCTGTTTTCCGCTTGCGCTGCAGTACGGTTTTATTTTTGTTGGCGGACATCCAATGGCAGGGAGCCACAAGGCAGGTTTTAAAAACAGCAGAGAAGATTTATTTAAAGACGCATCGATTATTTTAGTACCGCCTGTTTATGACGATCCTGTTTTGTTCGGAAAAATTGAGGAGATATTAAAACCGGCGGGTTTCGGTCATTTGACAGTATCAACTGCGGAAAAACATGATGAAATGATCGCATTTAGCTCCCAGATGGCGCACGTGGTTTCAAACGCTTTTATCAAAAGCCCGACAGCGCGAGGGCATAAAGGATTTTCAGCAGGCAGTTACAAAGACCTAACCCGTGTAGCGCAGCTTAACGCCGATATGTGGTCGCAGCTTTGCATGGAAAACGGCGATTTTTTGATACATGAATTGGATGTTTTTATAGAAGAGATTACACGTTATAAAGACGCATTAGCGCAAAAAGATAATGACACTCTTAAAAAATTACTGGAAGAAGGAAGCCGTATAAAAAAGGAAACCGACTCCTGATGAAAACGATAACGGTTAAAGCGTCAAAAACTTATGATATATTGATTGATACTAGCCTTTTGGATGAAGCAGGTTCTATTATACGCAAAACATCTGCAGGGCATACAGCGGCAATTGTTACAGATGACATTGTAGCTACCCTTTACGAAAAACGATTAAAAGACTCTTTGGAAAAAAATGGCTACCGTGTAGTTTCTTTTGTATTTCCGCATGGCGAATCTTCAAAAAATACCGATACCTTTTTATCTCTTATATCATTTTTAGCGCAGGAAAAATTGAGCCGCTCGGACATTGTGATAGCGTTAGGCGGCGGAGTAACAGGCGACATAACAGGTTTTGCAGCTTCCAGTTATTTGAGAGGCTGTCGCTTTGTACAAATACCAACAACTTTATTGGCAGCAGTTGATTCGTCTGTCGGGGGAAAAACCGCTGTAAACATTCCCGCCGGAAAAAACCTGATTGGCTCATTTTATCAGCCCGATGTTGTGTTATGCGATACATCTTTGCTTTCCACGCTTCCTGCTGATGTTTTCAAAGACGGCTGCGCTGAAGTTATTAAATATGGAATAATCGCAGATTATAAAATTGCCGACCGCTCTTTGTTTGAATCATTAGCGCCAACTCTGTTGGTACAAACTCCGATTAACACACAGTTGGAAGAAGTGATCGCAAAATGCGTAGAAATAAAACGTGACATCGTAATGAAGGATGAGTTTGATAATGCTGACAGAAAACTGTTAAATTTTGGTCATACTGTCGGGCACGCCATTGAATCGTTAAGTGAGTACGGCATTTCTCACGGTCAAGCAGTTGCCGTTGGAATGGTTATTGAAAGCCGTGCTGCCGTTCGTTTGGGTTTGTGTAAAGAGCAGTGTTTACAGGACATTTTACAAATGCTAACGCTTTACGGTTTACCCGTAAGTACAACTTTTAAAGCCGATGAAATAACTCGAATTTGTTTGTCCGACAAAAAGCGTGACGGAAAAAGCCTTACAATGATTTCTCCGCTGGAAATCGGAAAATGTGTGTTAAAGGAAATCCCTGTAAACGAGCTTGAAAATGTGATACGACTTGGATTAGAGGAAGTTTAACATGGACGTAAAAATAACGAAACCTATACAGGGCGGAACAATACGTGTTATTCCTTCAAAATCGGCAGCGCACAGGCTTTTAATTTGTGCCGCATTTGCGGATAACGAAACTTTTATTACTTGTCCGCAGAGTTGCGAAGACATAGAAGCTACAATACGATGTTTACAAGTGTTAGGTGCAAAGATAGAACATAAACAGGATGGATTATTAATAACTCCAATTGACCATAAAAAAATAAACAAAGAAAAACAATATGTACTTGATTGCGGTGAAAGCGGAGCGACATTCCGTTTTATACTGCCGATCTGCGGAGCTCTTGGCTTAAATGTTTCGATTGTCATGGGCGGGCGGCTTCCTGAGCGTCCTCTTTCTTCACTCTACGATGAAATGATTTCTCATGGCTGTAAATTATCAGAACAGGGTGTTTCACCTTTAAAGTGCGAAGGTCAATTATCAAGCGGAATATATA
>WQXE01000196.1 GCA_009784995.1 Treponema sp.
GAAATCAATGACGTATAACGGATAATCCAGAACTCCGCCGAAAGCGCCGCCTTTTAAAGCGATAAAGTAAAGTATATCCTGTATATATAGACTTGCGGCATTTTCTGCGATTATTCTTTGAGCGTTTTTATAAAGTTCTATTCTTGCCGATTGATTGGTTTGTGTAAGAGCCGCATTGTAAACAGAGTCAAAATCAGCATTGGAAAAATTAATAAAATTTCCGCTGTTACCGGATTGATAGCGGGAGAGAAAACCCCTTGGCGAAACACTTTGACTGTCTACAGAAATAATTGTCGCCTGATACTGGCGTGCCGAGTATACTTCGGAAAGCCATGTTGACCAGTCAACTAACCTGATATTCGCATTTACATTAATTTTTTCAAGCTGGCTTACAATTACTTGCGCTGTATCAACATGCATGGTAAAATTTGATGGTACGGTAATTTCAAAAGACAACCTGTTTGTTTCGTTAAAACCCGCCTGAGAAAGCAGTGACTGAGCCAGATTAGTATTATACTCATAATCCAGTGAAGATTCGTAGTATACTGATAATCCCGGTATTATAGGGCTTGCGGACGGGTTTCCGTGACCAAAAAACGCGGCATCAATTATACCTTGTATATCAATGCCATAGTTAATTGCGCGGCGCACTCGTATATCATTAAATGGGGCTGCGTTGTTATTGAGCGCCATTAATTGAACGCCCGCAGAGCTATTGTTAAAAATATCAAAGTCATTTTGGTTTAGCTGCTCTGCCATTGAACCTGTTATAAACGCGCCGTCGATACTGCCGCCTCTAAGCGCGACAATTAATGTATCAAAATTTGCGAAAAAAACAAGAGTTATTGTTTCAAGATGTGGTAAACCGTTTTGCCAATAATTGTCAAACTTTTTTAACACAAGGTTTCTTTGCGGTGTATAACTTTCAATGTAAAAAGGACCTGTGCCGTTTATATCTCTTTCTCTGTTTGTATTTCCATCTTTTATTATCGCAGTTGTTAAAAATGGAAGAAATTCAGGATCGCCTGTTTTTAAAATTATTTTAATTTGATTATCCGATTGAATTACAACTTCATCGATATTATTTAGTCCGACAAAACCTGCCGTTATTGCGGTATCAAGGCTGAACTTTACATCCTGCACAGTAACAATTGTACCGTCATGGAATTGAACGTTTTCTCTGATAACAAAATTGTAAACAAGACCGCCTTGTTCGATTGTCCAGCTTTCGGCTATACATGGCAGGAATGTTCCGTCGGTATTCGGTTTTACAAGCCCTTCAAAAACATTAAAAAGGATGCTTCTGCCGTCTGCTGTGTTTGATGGGTTTAAAGGATCAAGTGTTGTAGGTTCGGTTGTAAAACCATAACGCAATTCCAGTTCTGTATCTTTGTTATTCGCAGGGCAAGACAATGTAAGTATAGCCGCCAATATTAATAATAATGCTATATTTTGTTTCATAATTGATTATACAGTTATTGATTTGTGGATTCAACTACTTTGCATCGCCTCTTGACATATCAGGTTCATAACCTGCGTTGATTATCTTTTCCTTTAATAATTGTAGATTTTCCGCAGCTTCATCTCCCAGAATTATTTTATTGTCATAAATGTTATAAAGTCTTTTTGCTTTTACAGGAGACAGGTTTGGCATGACGATATTTGCCCCTGCGTTTAATGCCAGTTCTCTTCCGTTAGGTGTTATAGTACCCATAGCAGTTGTGGCGGGAAGCAGTGCCTTTGGTAAAATGATTCGAGTAATCGCAAGCATTTTTAAACAAAGGAGCAGGTCGCCTTGCGGGTATGAACAAAAGGGAGTGTCTTTTTGCGGAATAAATGGACCGATACCAACCATTTGCGGTTGCAATTCTTCCATAAAACGCAAGTCCGCAAGCAGACATTCGGGTGTTTGAAAAGGAGAGCCAACCATAAAACCTGCTCCAACTTGATACCCGATTTTTTTTAATTCCCAAAGACACTGTTTGCGGTTTGCCAATGTTTGCTGTGAAGGATGCAGCGCTGTATAATGTTCCGCTGAAGCTGTTTCATGGCGAAGGAGATAACGGTTTGCTCCGTTTTGGAAAAATAGTTCATAATCTGAAATTGACCTTTCTCCCAAAGAGAGGGTTATCGCGTGGGTAGGGTAGCGCTGTCTGATTAAAGAAATCATTTCTATTACACGTTCAGTTGTAAACCAGGGATCTTCACCGCCCTGAAGAACAAATGTCTTAAAACCCAATTTGTCACCTGTTTGACAACAGCCGAGTATTTCATTTATCGAAAGGCGGTAACGTTCTATCTTATTATTTGAACAGCGTATGCCGCAATAATAACAATCGTTTTTACAGTAATTGGTAATTTCGATTAACCCGCGGATGTATACACTTTTGCCGTAGTGTTCTTCCCGTACTTTTCTGGCGCGTTCCAAAAGAGATTCAATTTCGTTTTTGTCTTCTGTTTTTATTAAATGTAAAACATCACTATCGTTAAAATGCATTTTACCTCAAAATAAATCACACGGAGACACGGAGACACAGAGGTATTAATATTAATTCGCTAATCACGCTTTACCCTCCGTGCCTTTGTGCCTCCGTGAGAACTCTTTTTTTTAATTATTTTATACATAGAAGTCTCTACCAGAACCGTTTTGAATCTTTTCTATATTTTCTTTTGTTCGTGTTCGTATTTGATCATTAATGATATGAGGAATTTCATTTTCGATTATAGTTTTTGTTTTTTCTCTAAAGGTATCATCGCCGTAGTCCATTGAATATTCGCACAAAGTCATAAGAGCATTGGGAAGGCAGACATTTCCAATCTCGCCGGATTTTGCTAGAGACATAAATCGATCGCCTGTTCTTCCGCCGCGATAACACGCCGTGCAAAAACTTGGTATAAAATTGTCGTCCATCAATTCATTAATAATCGAAACTGCGCTTCGTTCATCGTTTACGACAAACTGCGGATTTGAAGTTGACACATGACGTAATGAAGCGGTATACCCTCCAACTTCTGTATTGGAACCTGCGCTGATTTGTGATATGCCAAGACGCAATAATTTTTTTCGCATATCGTGATTTTCTCTTGTAGATAAAATCATTCCCGTAAAAGGAACCGCTATACGAATGA
>WQXE01000197.1 GCA_009784995.1 Treponema sp.
AAGCCCCTTTGAGGGTGTTTGGGTTTGGGATGAAAAAGGAGATGAAGATTTAATTGAAATTACTGAATTAATCTTTTTTGGCAATGTTTTGATATGCCATGATACTTTTTATGAATTTCATTACGCGTATGAATTTACATATACCGGGCAAGTTATTGAATTTTCTGATTATTTCTTTGATGAAGTATGGCAGTATAAACTTTCTGGAAACACTCTTGTAATAATCGATGAAGACGATTATATTTTTTCATATATAAAAAGAAATCCAGCAAAAAACCCTCTTGAAGGTTTTTGGAAAGCTATTGAAAGTTCATTTGATGATTTTTCGGATTACGATTTATTTTTAATATTTATCGATAATTTATTTGTGATAAATGAAGATGGTTATTTAGATGTATTTGATGTTGATTTTTTTGACGGTAAATTTTATGCCGGCATGGAATATCTTGATTACAATGTAAATGGAGATATTCTTACCCTTTTTGACTCTGATGACAGTAATGAATACATTATTCTTAAAAAAGTATATTAGATAACTTGGCTTTTTCAAAACTTCAGTTTTTGAAAAAGCTACTTTAGATTTATTGTAAAAACCAGTCAATAGGCTGGTTTTTACAGATACATTTAAAAACTAACCGAGTTTTTAAATGTATCATTTAACCAAAAATTAACAATTCATTCATTTCCTCTTAACACGCTTATTATATTTATTAATTAATACTTTTTACAAGGAGTAATTAATGAAGATTAAAGTTATTGCAGTGTTAATGGCAGCGTTTGCTATTACAGGCGCGTTTGCGGGCGGCAGCAGCGATTCTGCCTACACAATTGAAGTTGGTGGTTCAACTTCTGTAACACCTTTAATGGAAATGTTCGCAGAAGAATACGCAAAAGTTAGACCAAACATCAAAGTTAATATTAATGGAACAGGCTCTGGCGACGGCATCACAAACGCCGGAGTTACTTACCAGATTGGTATGTCCAGCCGAGAACTTACACCTGCCGAACAGGGTAGGGGTTTAAGAGCTGAAACAGTCGCGATCGACGGTATCGCGGTTATTACTAACAGAAGTAATCCTGTCTCTAATCTGACAATCGAACAGATTCGAGATATTTACACAGGCGCGATTACTAACTGGAGTCAGGTAGGCGGAAACAACGCTCCTATCGCGGTTATCAGCCGTGAGGCAGGATCCGGTACAAGAGGCGCTTTTGAAGAAATTATTGGTTTTCAAGGAAGGTTAGTTGCAAGAGCCAATGAATCAACAAGTACAGGAGCTATCAAAGCGGGGATTGTTCAAAACCCAAACGCGATTGGTTATATTTCACTTGGGTCTGTAGATGACACAATTAAAGCGTTGTCTGTCGGCGGAATCGCTCCGACAGTTACAAATGTTACACGCGGTACTTACAGAGTAGCCCGTCCTTTTATTGTTCTCGCAGGCAGAAATTTAACCGACGAAAGCAGGGCTTTTATTGAATGGATGCTCTCTCCCGCGGGTCAGGCTGTTGTTCGCCGAGGCTGGATACCTGTTCGATGAACCGTAAGTTTGCGGATGTTTTTTTTAAACATCTAGTTAGCATTGTAGCCCTCTTTTCCGTTTTGGCATTGGGGGCTATATTGCTTTTTGTTTTTACACAAGGCAGTATGCCGTTTTTTACTTCCACTTATTCTAATATTCGTCTTGTCGCGCAGCGAATTGATGAAATAACTGTAAACGATACAACATATTTTTATCATAATACATTTATTGACATTCCAAAAAACACAGAAATTATCTCGATACAATTCCCGAATATATTTATAGATTATATTGATGATGGTGATGATGTAATTGAAGTAGTAGAAATAATTGATGAAGCGTTGGAAATCAGAATTAACTATAACGAAAAAGACCCGCGAAAAATGCTTACCTTTATTCATAATAACGAAGTTAATTTTACATATCCCGAAAGTTATGTACATACGGCTACATGGCCGCACGCTGTTTCCGCGATGGAAAAAAGAATACATATAATTTTACCCGAACCGCCGTATAATTTTTTTGGTTTTTTAAGCGGGCGAGACTGGCGCCCTGACAGGGATAAAGTTTTTGGAATATTTCCGATGATTGTAGGAACATTGATGGCAAGTTTCGGCGCCATTTTACTTGGTGTTCCAATCGCTCTTTTATGCGCTTTATTTATGGCGGAATTTTTAAAACCAAAATACGCCTCGGTTGTGCGTGCCGGTGTCGAGCTTCTTGCCGGGATTCCTTCTGTTGTATATGGATTTTTCGGTCTTATGGTAGTTGTTCCGTTTGTAAGAAATACTTTTAACATACCTTCCGGCAACACTTTGCTTTCAGCGATAATTGTGCTTGCGCTTATGATCCTTCCAACTGTAATTACAATCGCGGAAACTTCCTTGCGCGCGGTTCCTTTATCTGTAAGGGAAGCAAGTCTTTCGCTGGGAGCAAGCAAGATGCAGACATCCTGGAAAGTTGTACTGCCTCACGCTAACTCGGGGGTTATCGCGGGGGTGATACTTGGAATTTCGCGAGCTGTTGGAGAAACGATGGCGGTAATTCTTGTGGCGGGTAACTCTCCGCATCTTTCTTTTAATCCGCTTTCAAGTGTAAGGACTTTAACTTCCACAATTGCGATGGAGATGGGATACGCTTCGGGCAGGCACAGCGAGATGTTGTTTTCGATTGGTGTTACGCTATTTTCGATTATATTGATTCTTAACACTATTATTCTTTGGTATCGTAAACGTATGGAACAGGAATTATAATATGAAGAATTTTACCACGAACCAACACGAACCAACACGAAAAAAAGAAAGCAATCGGACTTTAAGTTCGTGTGGTTCGAGGTTAAAAAAACAAAAGATTATTGATGGTTTAGTTTATTGTATCATGGCGGCGGCGCTGGCTGGTGTTATTGTTGCGCTTTTATATGTTTTAGTTTATATCTTTCGTTCGCAGGCGGGTTATTTAAATCTGTCTTTTCTTACAAGTGCGGAAACAGGAATACTTCCAATGATTGTAACAACACTTTATGTTGTGATTGTTTCAATCGCTGTTGCGCTTCCTGTAGGGCTTGCGACCGCTATCTTCCTTAACGAATATTCCGGCAATTCTCC
>WQXE01000198.1 GCA_009784995.1 Treponema sp.
AAAGCGGCAGTACCACTTATATTATTCCCTTGTTAAACCGTTATATTGGGTTTATTTCTGATTTAAGAGAAGGAGCCAGAGTATCAATCGAAGGCTTTGGATTCAGAAATTTCATTCAGCCCGTAAAAGTAACGATTAACAATAGGTCATACGAGTTCAATAATCGAATGCGAATACTTGAACACCGAAATTTTTCCCAGCGTCGGGAAAATACTAGACCGGATAGTGAAGGTCGCGGCAACTTTAGTCCAAACAGGAGAAATGCTCCCGGCAGGATTAAATGTAATAACGGCTGCGGCACAACAGGAAACGCTGGTTAAAATTGAGTTACTAGAGTAAACGCTCTGTCATTCGACAGAGCGTTTTTTTATTAAAATTATTGTAATAATACCCCAGTTCTGTTATAATTTACCTTGGAAAACAGGCTTCTTTAAAAAGGGTGTTATATCAAATGAAAACAATTTTCGCAGTAGATGATAATCACGTAAACCTTATAAAAGCCGAAGAAGTATTATCGGAAAAGTATACAGTTTATACCTTTTCATCCGCTTCTTTAATGTATGAACTTATCGATAAAATTACACCCGATTTAATACTATTGGACATATTGATGCCTGAAATCGGCGGGTTTGAAGCGCTGCAATTTTTAAAAGATGATAAAAGATATTCCAATATACCCGTTATATTTTTAACCAGTAAAAACGATTCCGAAACGGAAGTGCGCGGTTTTGAAATGGGTGTTGTGGATTTTATTTCCAAACCGTTTTCCGAAGCTGTTCTTCTTAATAGAATTAAAGTGCATTTAAACGTAGAAGATGTGATTCAGGAACGTAATATGATGTTAAGGTACCGCACTGAAAAACTTTCAAGGTTACAAAACAGTGTGGCGTCGGTTCTTGCAAATATGGTAGAAAACCGCGATAAACTTACAGGTCATCATATCGAAAGAACAACAAAATACATAAAAATATTGTTATACTCGATGCTGGAAAACGGAGTATATACCGATGAAATATGCGAATGGAACCTTGAACTGGTCGCATCATCAGCGCGTTTGCATGATATAGGTAAAATCGTTATTTCAGATATAATTTTAAATAAACCGGGAAAACTTACGCCGGAAGAATATGATCAAATGAAAACTCATGCATCCGAAGGTGAAAACATTATCGACAGCATTATTGCCGATTCCGGTGACGGTTACTTTTTACAAAGCGCAAAATTTTTTGCAGGCTCTCATCACGAAAGATGGGACGGCACAGGTTATCCTCGTGCTTTAAAGGGCACGGATATTCCGCTGCAGGGGCGCATCATGGCAATAGCCGATGTTTATGATGCTCTTGTTTCCGTGCGTTCGTACAAAGAAGCATTTTCACATGAAGAAGCGGTAAGAATTATCAGGGAATCAAGCGGTACTCATTTTGATCCTAAACTTGTAAAGCTTTTTTTGGATTGTGAAAATGAATTTATCGAAGTGGTAATGGAATGAAAATAAACTATAAGCAGATAACGGTTGCGTTATTTCTTGTATGTATTATTTTCGCATTTTTATCCTGCTTTGAAAGAAAGCAAACAGATGTTTTTGATATTCTTTCCATTAAATCCTTCCGTGAAATTCCGGGTATTACTCCCGAAGAAATCCTTGCTATAGAAGAACTTCAAAAAGAATTCGCTTTAAACGGTAAACCTTTTATTTACGGGATGATCCCTTCAACAGAAGCATTCATTAAAAATAACGGACAAGCCGGCGGATACGCTGTTTTTTTATGTCAGTGGCTTTCAGAGCTTTTTGAAATTGAGTTTCGCGTTGAAATACATCAGATGAATGTTTTACTTGAAAAAACAGATTCTTATGAAGTTGATTTTAACGGTATTTTTATGGCTACACCCGAACGCCTGCAAAGATATTTTTTGACTGATACAATAGCGAACAGGTTATATAAAGTTTTCAAGCTTGAAGGAAGCCCCGCACTTAATCAAGTTTCGCAGGAGCGCCCTTTAAGATATGCTTTTATAGGAACTCCTGTAGAAGCTGTTGTAGCGTCTGTAACGCAGCCGGGCTCTTATGTACCTGTTTGGGTTAACGGTTTTCCTGAAGCGTATGAAGCGCTGAAAAATAAAGAAGCTGACGCTTTAATTGCATCGAGCAATGCCGAAACTTTTTTACTTGATTACGAAAATATTATTATGGAAGATTTTTTTCCGTTAATTTTTAATCCTGTTTCCATGGCGACTGCAAACCCGAAACTTGTACCTATAATTTCCGCTGTAACCAAAGCTCAGCGAAGCGGCGCTTTTTCTCATTTAAATAATTTATACAATCAAGGGTATCGTGATTACTTGCATCATAAAATGTATACGCGCCTTACTAACGAAGAACGATCTTACATTAATAATATGATCGCCAATAATTTAAGCGTTCCAATTGCGGCTAACAGCACTAATTATCCTTTAAGTTTTTTTAACAGGTTTGACAGACAATGGCAGGGAATATTTTTTGATATATTGGATGAAGTTACTTTACTTACAGGATTAACTTTTGAAGTTGTTCATGCTGAAAATACAAACTGGTCACTGATATATGAAATGCTTAAAAACGGCGAAGTTGCTTTTGCTCCCGAAGTTGCACAGACAAAAGAACGGGAAGAATATTTTATATGGTCGGATAAAGTTATATTGGAAGATTATTATGCGCTTATATCGCGATCAGATTACCGTAACATAACTCTAAATGAAATTATTCATGAAAAAATAGGTGTTGCACGCGGTACATCTTTTACCGATGTGTTTAATCAATGGTTTCCAAATCACAGATACACTTTTGAATATGATAATATAGACCTTGCTTTTACCGCTTTACAGAACGGGGAAGTAGACCTTGTTATGTCCACTCAAAGAAGACTTATGTATTTGTCTCATTATCAGGAGCTTTCCGGTTTTAAAGTGAACATGCTTTTTGATCAGCATATCGATACTAAATTCGGTTTTAACAAAAATGAAACCGTATTACTTTCCATTATTGATAAAGCGCTCAAACTTATAAAAATTGAAAGTATAAGTGATGACTGGTTTAACCGTATTTTTAATTATGACA
>WQXE01000199.1 GCA_009784995.1 Treponema sp.
CTCTTTTCAAAATCGGTATTAAGCCAGTCATTAGGTAAATTATATCTATCTTTAATTATTTGTATTGCCTCTTTTACAACAGAAGATGATTTTATAATAGCATCAATATCTCCAGTAGAATTTCTGAAATTATAATTAACCAATACAGAAGCTCCTCCAATTAAAACAATTTCTGCAGGCATTTTGGAGCCATTTAATTTTTTAAATTCTTTAGCAAATTCTTTTAAATAAAAATCAATATTATCTTTGGTAATTTTATTGTCTTTATTATTAATAAACATTCCGAACCTCGGCTTCAATAATATTGAAATGCCTGAATTCAGGAATACATTCTTTTAAACTTCTTTCTTTTGGTTCGTTACTATTTAAAGCTAAGCACATTGCCTTAATACTTAAGGGAAAAACTGGATTTTTTAATTTTTTCTTGCGAATATGATCATATTCAAGACATAGAGGTATATTATTTTCGCGGGAAATATAATCTGTCATTGCTAAAAGATAGAAACATTCAAAATATTTTTTTTTATTGTAATACTCTTGTATTTTATTTGTCTCCAAAATAGATATCAGAAATTTTAAATCACCCATACTTTTCAAATTATGACAAATATTACTTTTAAAGAGTTCAAATTTTTGAGAAAAAGACATATTTCTATTTTTTTTAAAACTTAAAATATTATTCATATTTTCTCCAAATGAATAATAATTATATGAAATCTTCAATATTTTGTCAATAAATTGCAAAATCTCACACCGACAAGGGTGTAATTATCAATAAAACCTTCAAAAACCCTCGACATAACCCTAAAAACAGTCCATAATAAGTCAATGATCACAGAAAGTTTAGATTTAACTACTATTCACAAACAGGAGCTATTCTCAAACCTCAAAAAGGAAGAAATTGACTTTGTTATATCGCATTCGGGGGTGTTAAATCTGCCAAAAAACGGGGTGTTGTTTACTTCCGGGGAAAAAGCGGCTCGTTTTTATATATTGACCAGCGGGGAGATCAGGGTTTTCAAAAAAACCGATGACGGCGGCGAAGAGGAAATGGCGCAGTTTACATCGGGTGATACAATCGGTGATTTTGACTTTGCACGGGGCGCTGTGTATGACGCCAGTGCGGAGGCAGCAAAGGATTCTCATCTTATCGTTTTTCCGGGAACAGATTCTACTTTGGATTCGCTTGCTTCTCAGTCACCAAGTATAGTATGCAGCATTATGTTAAATGCGATAATAATGATGACCGGAAGAATTAAAAGCACCAACAAACTGGTGCTTGATAATATGTCCTGGGTGCAGGATATTCACAGACGCGCTTATGAAGATGCCGGAACCGGTCTTTGGAAACAGGCTCTTATTGCAGATGAAATAATCGGAAAATTAAAAAGCCCCGCTGCCCTTATCATGATTAAACCTGATCGATTTAAAATACTGGTCGATTCACGCGGACACAGCGCCGGGGATGAAGCCATGATAAAAATTGCGCTTATTCTAAAAAACATCTGCCGGCAAACCGGCGAAGCATGGCCGCTGCGTTTTAAAAGCAACGAAGTTGGAATTATTATAAATGACTGTAACGCCGATGCGGCTGAACATATAACCAAACAATTAGCAATTGAAATAGCCGGCATGGAAAAAGTTCCCGCGATGCAAATTAAAAAGAGCGATGGAACTACCGAAGAAGCGGACGAGTTTCATTTTTCCGCGACAGTATCGTGGTGTATCTGGCCGCTTGACGGCGAAAATTGGGATAACCTATTCCAGGGTAATTACGCAAACCTTTTAGACACATGGAAGGCAAGCGGAGATACAATAATTCACTTTACCGGACAGGATAAACCATGAACGAAGAAAAAATAACCTCGCAGGCTATATTGTCTGTTATATCAAGCTTTTCTCTTTTTTCCGGTCTGGATGAAAAAGAATTCGCTATAACATCCGATGTATTAAGAGTTCTTTATTTTAAACAGGGCGAAGTAATTTTTAGGGAAGGTGATCCCGGAAAAGACATGTACATTCATTTTTCCGGAGTTTTAAACGCTTATGTCACTCAATCTGACAAAACCCAGCGTACGTTATTCGACATCGGTACTGGAGATTTTTTCGGCGAAATGTCAATAATAACTCATGAACCCAGATCTACAACAGTCACCGTCAAAGAAGATTCGACAACTATTAAAATCAGCAAAGAAGACTTTTACCGGATAATCTACGAGTTTCCTGTAATTGGTTTTAAAATCCTAAGATCTATTTCCGTTGTGCAAAACCGGTGGCTGGATCAGACGTCAAAATCATTCACAGACTTAATCCGGTGGGGTGAAACCGCGCGTAAAAGAGCAATAACCGATGAAATGACAGGACTTTATAACCGCCGTTTCCTTGAAGAATCCATCAAAGAACGTTTTAACAATCAGTCAATGAGTAAGCGAATTATGTCCCTGTTAATGATGGACCTTGATAAAATTCACGGCATCAACGACAAACACGGCACCAAGGGAGGCGACCTTGTGATCACAGCCGCCGCCGAAGAAATCCGCTCCTGCCTGCGTCCCGGCGACATTCCCGCCCGTCTTTCCGGTGACGAATTCGCAGTTCTCCTCCCCGACACCGATAAAAAAGATGCAGCCAGAATTGCCGAACGTATCAGAAAAAAAATCGAAGGCAGACAGGTAGAAGTTCCGGCTTCCCCGGGAGCTGCGGAAACTGCGCTTATCAGCACCCGCACAAGCATAGGCATTGCCATTGCGCCTTTCCATGCAAAAACGCTTGAAGACCTTGAAGAAACTTCTGATGCTGCTCTGCGTAAGGCTAAGGAACTAGGACGGAATCGGGTTGAGATTTACGGGTAAATTTATTTATCCGCGTCTTCTCCGCGTGAATCCGCGAAAATCCGCGGACGATAATTAAGAACCGCGCTCAGCTATGATTTTGTTCCCCATTTCACGTAACAAATATTTCTGCACCTTACCGCTTTGTGTTTGCGGGTAACTTTCTATAAAGAAAACATGTTTGGGTATCTTGTAGCGGCCTATTTTGCCTCTGCAAAAATCGCGC
>WQXE01000200.1 GCA_009784995.1 Treponema sp.
ACCTATGGCGCTGTTCATAATTTGAAGCTGTGTTAAATAACTTCCTTTATCGGGACCTGTCGCGAGAAGGCTTAAAACGGGATTATTTCCAATCATTCCAATTCCGCGGAAAAGATGAAAAAACAAAACACCAAGCATTATCAATAAAAGAGCGGTATTTCTGTGACCCGCGTAATCAACAAATGGAGCCGCTACTGCCAAAATCATACAAATCGATCTGACAATCCATGTAAAACTAAATATCGCTATAATGGAAAAACGTTTAGCGAGAACTTTTCCAAGCGGCAAAAGAAACAAGGCAATGTAAAAAGTCGCGCTCATAAGCCCGATATATGTAGATGTAGCTCCCAAACGCAGCGCGAAAAGAGTAATAATTATCCCTACCAGCAAATTCCACGAGACGGCGTTAAAAATATTAAAGTAATTATAAGCGTCACGCGCCTTGCGCAGACGGTACGGAGAAAGCTGCATTGCCATATAATGAAACTTTATCAATCTGTAAGTTAAAAAACAAGACAGGTATAAACTATCAAAATCCGCCATTGTTAACAACTTAATAATATGAGAAAATAAAATTGTGAACTTTATAAATAAATTCCAGGAAGCCATAAAAATCCCGACTTGGTGGTCAAAAGAAGCTCGCTTTGATGATACGGAGGCGCGGGCGCCTTTGATTCGTTTTCAGGAGTTTTTAAAAGAAAACTTTCCGGCGTTTCATAATACCGCGCAATGTTGGGTATTAAATCCTTTTTCTGTTATATACCATTTACAGGGAAAAAGTGAAAAAGGCGCCGTTTTATTTCTTTCTCATTACGATGTTGTTCCCGCCGAAAAAGATAAATGGAGTTTTGATCCTTTCGGCGCGCAAATAAAAGACGATTTTATTTACGGACGCGGCGCCATCGACATGAAAAGCACATTAATTTGTATTATAGAAGCCGCGGAAAATCTTTGCGCGCAAGGCTGGAAACCGCAAAAAGATATTTGGTTTTCTTTTGGCGGGGACGAAGAACGTGGCGGTTCTATGGGCGCGAAAGAAGCCGCTGCCTGGTTTAAACAGCGAAACCAAAAGTTTGACTGGATAATAGACGAAGGACCGCCAATCGCGGAAAATTATATCCCCGGTATCGATTCATGTTTCGCGCTGATAGGTATAGAAGAAAAAGGATACTTAAGCCTTAATTTGACGGTTGAACAAGAACCGGGACACGCGTCAAAACCGCCCAAGATTCAGGCGGCGGCGATACTCGCGAAAGCGTTAGTAAAAATAGGAAAAAAATCTTTTCCGTATAAATTACGCCCGGTTGTAGAAATATTTTTTAAGGAAATTTCCAAAAAGATGACCGGAATAAAAAGTTTTGCTTTGCGTCACGCCCGGTTACTTGGTCCTTTGTTTTTTAAAATGACAGAATTTTACCCTGTTATACAGCCCATGTTAAAAACCACAATCGCGATGACAATACTCGAAGGAAGCGCGGCTGATAATGTAATGCCGTCAAAAGTAAACGCTGTAATAAACATGCGCCTATTATACCCCTGGACGACTCAAACCGCGGCTGATTTTATAAAAAAAACAATTAATGACAAACGCGTAAAAATCAGTATGTACGAAACCGAAGCAAATCCTATTTCAGCTAACAATCACAGCCGGCAAGGCTGGCTGGAAATAGAAAAAGCGTTAAACGAAGTTTATCCGGATGTTACGATTTTACCGTTTATAATGACTGCCATAACAGATTCCCGTCATTATAAAGATTTAACAAATTCCATTTTACGTTTTAATCCGCAAAAACTAACTTCGCGGGAATTAAACAGAATGCACGGCCATGATGAAAGAATTTCCATAGAAAATTTAAATCGCGAACTTTTATTTTATACAAATTTAATGAGGTTATTATGAACGAAGAAACAAACGTAAAAATCGAAGCCAGGTCTTTTTATCTTGCCGCGATAATTATTCTCGCTTTAATGATCGCGTCGGGTTTTCTAACAAAAGTTTTACCCGCGGGCGCTTATGACCGCGTAGAAAGCGAAGGCAGAACTCTTGTTGTAAACGGAAGTTATCAGGAAATTGTACGGCCCGATTATCCTTTTTGGCGATGGTTTACGGCTCCCATTGAAGTTTTGTTCGGACCTGATAATCTAACTCCCATTGTATTAATAATCTTTTTTATGGTAGTCGGCGGTTCAATAACAATTTTGGATAAAGCAGGTGTAATGAAAGCTTTGGTACATTTTCTTGTATCGCGTTTCGCGAAAAGAAAATATTTATTAATAGTTGTAATGATCTTTTTCTTTATGGCAACTGCCGGATTTGTTGGAATGTTCGAAGAAATGGTTCCGTTAATAATATTTATTGTACCAATCGCGATATCATTGGGATGGGATTCTCTTACCGGTCTTGGTATGAGTCTTTTACCGATGGCATTCGGTTTCGCCGCTGCTGTTACAAATCCTTTTACAATTGCCGTAGCCCAAAGAATAGCGGGATTGCCTCTATTTTCCGGCGCGGTTTTAAGGTTGATATTTTTTGTTGTAATATTTCTTGTTTTGTGCCTTTTTGTTATACGACACGCGAAAAAAGTTGAGCGTAATCCGCAAAGCTCAATTTGTTACAAGGAAGATGAAATACTGCGGCAAAAATTAAAAACAGGCGAAGCTCTTACAGAAACCGCAAACAACATTACAAAAGGACAATGGAAAGCGCTTATCTTTTTTGGATTTTGTATAACTGTCGCGATGGTTTTCGCGGTTGTATCTTCCCGTATGCCGGATATTACAGACCTGGCATTTCCACTTTTAATTTTAATGTTTTTGATTGGTGGAATAGGAGGAGGAGCGTTTTCCGGGTTTAACATTTCAAAAATAGGCAAAGCTTTCGGCAAGGGTGTAGTAAATTTTCTGCCAGGCATTCTCCTTGTTTTAATGGCATACAGTGTTAAACATATAATAACAACCGGAATGATCATGGATACTATTCTTTACAGGTCGGCGGAAGTTATAAGCCATTCATCAACTTATATCGCCGCATTTATGGTATACGCAGCGA
>WQXE01000201.1 GCA_009784995.1 Treponema sp.
GGAATCCACTATCTTTATTACAGAAGGCGATTCTGCGGCAGGTTCTATCGTTTCAAGCCGTGATGTTATGACTCAGGCGATTTACGCTTTACGGGGCAAGGTTGAAAATGTATATGGCAAGAAACGCACCGCCATTTACAAAAACGAAGAACTTTTTAATATGATGATGGCGCTTGGCATAGACAACGATATCGAAGGTTTACGATACGCTAAAATCGTTATAGCTACCGACGCGGATTTTGACGGTTTCCATATTAGAAACCTGCTTTTAACCTTTTTCCTGTCATATTTTGAGGAATTGGTGACCGCGGGGCATGTTTATATCCTGGAAACTCCTCTTTTCCGTGTTAGAACCAAAAAAGAAACCCGTTATTGTTATACGGAAAAGGAAAGGGACGCGGCGGCAGTCGCTCTTGGCTCACATTGTGAAATTACCCGTTTTAAAGGGCTTGGCGAAATCAGTCCAAAGGAATTTGGTCAGTTTATTGGGGAAGATATCCGTCTTGTACCTGTTTCTGTGAACACTTTAAAGCAGGTTCCGCAGGTTTTGACCTTTTATATGGGCAAAAATACACCGGAAAGGCGCGAATATATCATGAAAAACCTAATCGAAGACGCCGGATAAGAAAAATTTAAAAAAAACGCACTTTTTTAAGTTGTGCCTTGTAAAATTACCCCTCTATATATTATAATTAAAGCAGAATACTAATATGAAAAAAGCATTATTTTTAGTACTATTTTTAGCATTTGCGGTTTTCTCTTATGCCGTTGACCTTCCAAACAGGAGTGTATTTATAGAAGGAACCGCGTCAGTTCCCGCGCACAGGACATTTTTTCTGGATAACTTCAGAATGGAAGCAGGCGCTTTGGGTTTTAATGTGGCAAATAACAGAAATGAAGCCGGTTTTATTTACAGTTTTAACGTTCAGAATTTCACCGATGATTATGATCCGTCTATCAGATTCATAATTTTGGTTACTCTCGTCCATAGAGAATCAGGTATGGAAATGGTTTCTTTTGGCTGGCCCTTCGCCGAGCTTGATGATATGTATGAACATAACCAGTTTGTTTTTTACAAAGCGGCAGTTTTAATTCCTAGCCTTAGCGATGATGAAATAAATGAATTGATTGAACTCGCGGCACAGGCGGCGACGCCCGATTTTAGATGGAGAAATAAATGGATTTATTTAAGAGCTTCATTTGATTACCCAATTACATTTTATCAATTATTACCGGAAGGTTTATTGGGTGGAGCCGCTGTTTACGATCCAAGTGATAAAGATAAATTATTTCAAAAATTGGATCATATAGTTTATCCGATGCCGGGCGGTACAGTAGGTTTAGAATTCCAGTTATTGGACTTTTTAAGTTTGGAATTTAATTTTCAATTCACCATGGGTGATACAAGAGATAATATGTTTTTTAATATGGCGGCAGGCGCTGAATTAAAATTCCCTCTTAAAATGTTTAATAATTTTATTGTTCAACCTTACGGTACATTTGTTTATCCATTGAGTGTATCTCCTATTTTTCTGGAATTTCCCGAATTTTTTATTGGCGGCGGTTTACAGTTTGCTGTTAAAGGCGGATCAAGCGGGGCGTTTTTTGTTGATGTAAATTATTTGATGGCATTGGATTCTTTTGGACAAACAATTATGAATAATCCCTGGAAAGATTTCCCGACCCCGGCTGGTATTCAATATAATCGCTTTGTAATCGGAATCGGTGTTGGATATAAATTAGGGTTTCTAGATCGATAGAATCCGATAAAAAAATAAAAATAATTTTTAATTTCTCTTGTGCATTATGACAGTAATTTGTACAATGTCATTACATAGAGGACATTATGGAAAAACATTCACTGGGCGAACGTATCGCCGAAATTCGCAAAACTTACTCAATCAGCAGGGACGACCTGGCTGAACGGAGCGGTGTTTCTGCCGCGTTAATTTCTAAAATCGAAGAGGATGGTCTAATTCCTGATTTAGCTCCTCTTATTAAAATATCAAGAGGGCTGGGCGTACGCCTGGGCACACTACTGGACGATCATGAAAAGCTCGGACCTGTTATTTGCAGAGCGGGAGACGCCGCCTCTTCTAGTCGTTTTAAAACAGGGTTACCTGAAGGAACTGATGTTTCACAAGGGCATCATGGTATGAGTTTTAACGCTCTTGCCGCTGATAAAAACGGACGCCATATGGAACCGTTTATCGTATCAATCGAAGCTGACGCGAAACAGGAAAAATCCGCGCATGAAGGCGAGGAATTTATTTATGTGTTAGACGGAACATTATCGCTTGAATATGGCGTAGATAAAAATACACTGAATACAGGCGACAGCGTTTATTATGATTCGATAGTGCCTCATCGCGTTTATTCAGCGGATAATAAACCTGTAAAAATACTCGCTGTTATTTATACACCGGTTTAAAAAAAGGATATTAAAATGGAATATATAGAAAAGACTCTCAGCCAAATGTTACGCGAAAAAACCGCGTTAAATCCTGATCATGACTTTATTGTTTACGCCGATCGCAACTTGCGTTTTACATACTCGGAGTTTGATAAAAGAGTAGACGATTTCGCGAATGGTTTACTGAGTATGGGCGTAAAAAAAGGCGACCATGTCGGCATTTGGGCGACCAATGTGCCTGACTGGAACACAGTGCTTTTCGCGTGCGCGAGAATCGGAGCGGTATTGGTAACAGTAAACACAGGTTATAAAACTCACGAACTTGAATATGTTTTAAAACAATCGGATATGGTCTGCCTTTGTCTTACAAACGGCTGGCGCGATTCTGATTATATCGCTATGGTAAACGAACTTGTGCCTGAATTAAAAACCGCGCAAAGAGGACATATTAATTCGCAAAAATTCCCGTTTTTAAAATACGTCGTTCATATAGGACAGCAAAAACACCGCGGTATGTTTTGTTTTAATGAACTTTTATTGCTGGGTCAACACACAGATTCCGCCGCGTTACGCGAAATCGA
>WQXE01000202.1 GCA_009784995.1 Treponema sp.
AGAAAATATTTATTAAAATCGTGGTAACGTCCTTCGCTGCCGACTATCAATTTAATCGGTACTGTCTGGCTTCCCATATAAACTTCGTTTTTCGGCTTTAGTATATCCTTAACATCGTTAAACGAAAGCAATCTGTCGCGATCAACATTTAAAAAATTTTGAATTTGAGAAAGTATCGCTTTGCCTCTGGCGCGGGAAAAATCCATAGATGCTTGTTGGGTTATCGCGTCATAATCCATTATTATCTCCAAGGTTAATTAAAAAATGACTGAACGCGTTTATTACAAGCGTATCTTCCCATTTTGTACAGCGAATATCACATAAATCATATAAATGAATATGACCATGAATTAAATATTTTGGCTTAAAAACTTTCATAAACCATAAATACGTTTTAAAACCCCAATGACATTTATCATTTTTATCGTGAATGCCTTTTGGCGGCGCGTGGGTTAAAAGTAAATCAAGAAAACGTCCGTAAATAATACGGTTCCATAATAACTTTGGAATCAATTTTAATGTTTCCAAAAACATTTCAAAATCAGTATATTGATTACATCCATTATTATAACGCATGCATCCGCCAAGCCCAGCTATTATAAAATTGTTTTCCTTTTTTACCTTTGTTCCCAAATAAATCGCTCCACAGCCCAAATATTCTCTTTCCTGTATAATTGGTGTATCCATCAATTTTCTGTAATATTTTAAGTCTTCAGTATGATGATTCCCAAAAATAAAAAACAGGGGTTTATTCAAGCTTGATATTATAAAATCCAGATAATCCATTGGCAAATCACCCGCTGAAAGGATAAAATCGACATCAGAGAAGCGCTCTTTTATATGTGGTGAGTAAACTTGCGGGTCTATTTGGTCTGAAATACAGAGTATTTTCACATTTTGTGTCCTTTCTGCATGTATCATTGTTTATAATATAAAGACAAATTCACCGATATATTATATTATAAGATATAGAGGGGAGTTAAGGAAGGTTTTATGCTGAAAAAATATATAATTGTATGTATATTCTTGTTTTTGGCAGTTTTTTGCTTTTGTCAGTCGAATTTTACAAGAGGTGAAGCGTTTTTAATGCAAAACCAGCCGGCAAACGCGCTGGATTTCCTTGTTCGGGCGATGGCTGAAGATTCATCAAACCCGGTTACTTATCTTTATCTAGGCATTGTTTATGAACAGCTTGGAAGGTCAGACGACGCGATCGCTATATATAGAAGAGTTTTACCAATAGCGGGAAGCCACACAGCAAATGTCGCTAATAATTTGGGTAATGTTTATTTTCAAAGAGGGAATACCGATATGGCGGAGCAATATTACAGCCAGGCTATCGGTTTTAATTCTGTTTACGCGAACGCGTACTTAGGCAGAGCGAATACCAGAATAAAAACCGGGAATTTGCAAAACGCCATTGTTGATTATGAACAATATTTAACGCTTGTTCCGAACTCTTCGCAGCGCGATATTATCGAGCAATTAATTAATACTATCAGGAATGAATTCGCGTCACAGGAAATGAGAAGAGTTCTTGCCGAAGAAGAAGAACGCAGGATTGCTGAAGAACGCCAAAGGCTTTTGGACGCTGTTTCCGCTTCTTTGCAATCCGCCGCTGATTCAAGTCAGGGAATTTCATTTGGCGCTGAAAGTGTAGAAAATTATGATGGTATATTTGAATTAGATTAACGGAGGGGAAATGAATCAACAGCAGCTTAGGATATTAATGATCGCGGGCGGAGTTCTGTTAGCACTGCTTTTAATTGGATTAATTATTTTTTTAAATCAATGTTCAAGTGATGGTTCTGTGTCAGGCGGAGTTGACGCAAGAAGGGCGAATACAATCAGGCTTGCAACTACATACGCCGAAAGCGGCGAGTATGAAAGAGCTCTTAATTTGCTTGACGGTTTATTAATCGATAATCCTGATGATGAAGACGCGCGCGCTTTACAGCAGGCAATTTTAAGTTTAAATAGAAGCGGCGGCAACGGATCGGACGCGTTAAACGAAGCGCTTTTGGAAGAAATCAGAAGGCAAAATCAGGCAATCGCTTCTAACTTAAATAGACCTGTTGTTGTTCAGCAAACAACTTCTTCAACAGCATCCACTTCATCTTCGCCATCACTTGCTGATGATGAAGCGTCCGCGAGAAGAGAAGCTGCAGCCGCGGCGGCTGAAGCCGATGAAGCGAGAAGAAGAGCGCAGGAAGAAGAGCTCGCGAGAGCAAGCCGCGAGATGCAGGAAATTATGCGCCGTGTAAATAATCTTGTCGCCGACGGCAGAGCCAGATTGAACTCAGGTGATTTAAGCGGCGGCACACAATTATTTAACGAAGCCAGAAGATTGATACCGCAAGGAGAAAATCGTTTTGAATCGCAGACATTATCAAATATGGCTGACGCCTTTCATGATTTCCATACAAATAATCCGGGAACCGCCGGCGCTCGCGAAGCTGTATCCAACGCGTCACGGTTCGCGAATGACGCGATCGCGAGAGACGCGACTGTAGCGTTACCTCATTATGTTCTTGGAAAAGTCGCGCGTGACGCGAATCAAAATGATTCCGCTATTTCTAATTTTAGGGAAGCGACGCGCCTTGAACAGAATAATTTTATGTACTTTCATGATCTTGGAAGAGCGCTTTTTCTTTCAAGGCGTATGGCGGAAGCAAGAGACGCTTTCCAGGCAGCGACAAGGTTAAATCCTAATTTTGAAGCTTCCTGGTATAATCTTGGCGGAACACTGCGCGCGTTAAACAGGCAGGATGACGCGCTTGCCGCGTACAGGCAGGCAGTCGCTATTAGAGCCGATTACTTTGTAGCGCACAGAGAAATTGGCAGAATACTTTTGGCAAGAGGCGATTCAAGAGGAGCGATTGATTCTTTATCCAAAGCGCTGCAGTTTAGTCCTAATGATTTTTCTACGTTATGCGAATTAGCTGCTGCTCACAGTCATGCAGGAAATTTTAGAGAAGCGG
>WQXE01000203.1 GCA_009784995.1 Treponema sp.
AAAAACTAAAAAGTTTTTAGAGATTGATGGAAAAACATTACTTTTTGAGGCTAAAAGCCTCAAAAAGCTTTAAATTGTTATCTGAGGGAACCTCTAAAAAGAGTTTTTAGAGGTTCCCTTAATTATTATCAGTATCTGCTTCGGAAGATTTGGGTTTGGCGTAATTGACTGTCAATGTTCTGCCCCGGAAACGTAAACCTGTAAGAGCCGTGATAATTTCATCGGCTTTTTCATCTCTTACCTGTACAAAAGAATAATTATCCAGAATCCTTATAATGCCGATATCTTCTCTTGGAGTTGATGTCTTGGACATAATCAGGGTAATAACTTCCCTTGGAAACAAGCGGCGGTTTTTACCAATGCTGATAAATAGCTGTTTGGATTCTTCTTCTGATAAATTTTTCTCAACCGCGGGTTTTTCGGAAGCAGATTTTATTTTATCGCTTTTTATATTACGCGATTTTTCAACCAGTTTTATCTGCGGTTTTACCGGCGGTTTTACCGGCGATTTTATCGAAATCGGCGGTAAAACCGCAGGACGCGGACTGGGAGTTTCTCTTTTGTCGTAATACATAAACAGCCAAGCGGCAGCTGCTGACCGCTTAAAAAGAGAGATTTCTTTTTTATATAATTTATGGTACTCATTCAACTGAGACATATCGGTATCACTATGTATTTTTTCCAGAATTACTTCCAGATTTCTAATCGCTTTATCCCTGTCCAATCTCAGCCCCCGCCGTTAATTGTTTGAATAGTACCATCCGGGTTGTACTTTAATTCCGTTACTTTAAGGCTGCGAAGCCATGTTTTGCCTTTAGACGGAACGCAGTCATGGTGAAAAAGATACCACTTGCCTTTATATTCAGTTATACTATGATGTGTTGTCCATCCAACCACTGGAGTAAGAATTACTCCCTGATATGTAAACGGACCATATGGATTATCGCCTGTAGCATAACATAAAAGATGAGTGTCGCCGGTGGAATATGAAAAATAATATTTTCCGTTGTACTTGTGAATCCAGGAAGCTTCAAAAAAACGCCTTTGTGTATCTCCCTGAGTGAGAGGTTTCCCTTCTTTATCAAGTATAATTACAGGCCGGGGAGCTTCTGCAAACTGGAGCATATCATCGCTTAATTTAGCTACCCGCGGAGGAATTGCCGGTTCGTTATCGGCAGGATAGGTCGCGCCGTTTTCAAGAGCTATATTGTCTTTATAACGCTGAAGCTGACCGCCCCAAATACCGCCGAAGTACATGTAATAATTGCCGTTTTCTTCATAAATACAGGAATCAATACTATAACTTCCCCGCATAGGATCCGGCTGCGGAATAAAAGGACCTTCGGGTCTATCCGCGACAGCGACACCAAAACGAAATATATCGTTTTTATCTTTTAAAGGAAAATACATATAATACTTGCCGTTCTTATGAGCGACATCGCAGTCCCATAACTGGCGGCCTGCCCAGGGAATATCCTTAACATCAAGGACAACGCCGTGATCGGTTACTTCGCCGTTTTCAGCATCTTCCATGGAAAAAACATGATAATCCTTCATATTAAAGTGATCACCATTATCATTCTCTTCTATACCGCTTTCCCAGTCATGGGAAGGATAAATGTACAATTTGCCGTTAAAAACATGAACAGAAGGGTCCGCCATGTAGTCGTTAGGAATCAGATATTTCATGGTTCTAAAATATCAGGAAAACAGGACTTTTACAAGTAGTAAATTGCAGGAACAAATTATTCTTTGACATAATCTTAACAATAGTATAGTCTTATTTATATGAAAATTGCCATTATAAGCGATATCCACCAAACAATTTACTGGAGAAAATTAATTGATCAAGTCAACGATTTTGATAAAATTATTTTTCTCGGCGATGAGTTTGACTACTGGAAAAATAAATGGCCGCTTCAAATGGACAATGCAGAAAATATCATCGCCTTTAAAAAGAGTAATCCGGATAAAATAGATCTTTGCTGGTCTAATCACGCTACCAGTTACTATCTTGAC
Organism: Treponema sp.; assembly: GCA_009784995.1. Lineage (GTDB taxonomy): Bacteria > Spirochaetota > Spirochaetia > Treponematales > Breznakiellaceae > WQXQ01. Next base: position 2,020 of record WQXE01000203.1, read on the forward strand.
GAACAATGCAGCGGTTATCAGAGAGAGCGCGCTGTTGATATTAAGGAATTCTACACAAAATATAAAGACCTTTATAATGTAATATATATTTATGATAATTGGATATTTTCTCATGGCGGCATTTCTGCAAAATGGATGAAATACTGCAGGATAAATAATTTAAGCGAAATTAATTTATTATTTAAAGAAAGACCAAATTTTTTCAGGTGGGTTGGTCCTGACGGTTACGGAAATAACTCTAACGAAGGCCCTTTATGGATCCGTATTGAAGCGCTTATTACCAATTATGTCCAGGGTTTTAATCAGGCTGTTGGTCATACCGAAAACGACCAGCCGCGTATTGTTAAAAAATATAAACAATTATTTGTTTTTTGCGATACTCATGATCATAATTATCTTACTGTAATAGATACCGGGACAAATGCTGTCGAGTTTGTTAATTTAAAGTGATACTTGCATTGATTTAGATACACATCTTTTGTAGTTTTTCTAATATTTTAACCATAGCAAGAGTATCAAGACGGCAATACGCCAGGAGTGCATTTTTTATTTGTTCTTTTTCGTTGGCAGAGATTTCGTTATGTTTATTACAAAGGTGAGCATAAACTGCTTGGGCATCTCCCCCGTTTTGCACAAGGTTTAAAGCAGGGTTGACAGGCCGACTGTGCTCCAAATAAATTCAACAGGTTTACATTTCAAAGCGCATCAGGCTACCTTAAACTTTGACACCTCACGCACAAGCAGATCAATATTTTCACGGTTTTTGTTGCTTAATTCGTTTACACGGTGCACTGCAATATTAATTTGCTCTGTACCTGTAGCCATTTCATTCATGCTTCCGGTTATTTCCTGAGTAACTCTCTCAAGATTTTTACTTTCATTGATTACTTCTTTTGAACCTACAAGCATTTCTTCCGAGCCGTCTTTTACCTGCTGTGTTATG
>WQXE01000204.1 GCA_009784995.1 Treponema sp.
AAAAAGTTATCTTTATAGAAATTGGCTGCAGAAGCGCGGAAGGCTGCGCTACGATGCCCTGGGATTTTACCCACAGGCATTTTCCCTACAGTGAAGATGAGCAGGCAAATTTTTATTCGTCGTGTCTGCGAACCTTTTTTGACGAACCCTGGTTTGCCGGATTTTTCTGGTGGGAATGGACCACAAAAATTTACAATACCGCAAAAGCGAAAACAGATAAAAGTTTTAATATTCACGGTAAAAAAGCGGAAAAGGTTTTAAAAAAATGGTACTCGAAAAAACGTTAACAAAAAATTACGAACATCGTAAAGCCGCCGTACAGCTTCGTATGGTTTCACAAGACGGCTCTCCTTTAAAAAATATGGAGTTTAAAATAAACCAGATCGAAAGTCAGTTTTTATTTGGCGTCGGAGGGTTTGACGCTGTAGAGTTCGCCGGCGGAAAACCTGACGATACTGCACTTGACGAAAAAAGATCGGTCTATCTAAAAGAAAAACTAAACAAACTTTTTTCTATACACAATTACGCTACATTGCCTTTTTACATTGGTCGTTATGAAGAGCAGGAAGGCAAGCCGGACGAAAAACGCCTTAAAGCGGCTGCCGCCTGGTTTAATGAACGTAACATAAAAACAAAAGGGCATCCGCTTTGCTGGCATACTGTTTGCGCTCCTTGGCTTATGGAATATTCCAATGCTGAAATACTAAAAAAAGTTATCGAAAGAATCGAACGTGATGTTTCCGCGTTTAAAGGAATTATAGATACATGGGATGTAATTAACGAAGTTGTAATAATGCCGATTTTTGATAAATACGATAACGCGATTACAAGGATTTGCAAAGAGTACGGACAAATCCCTCTTGTAAAAGAAGTTTTTTCTGCAGCAAAACGCGCGAATCCTGACGCGATACTTTTGTTAAACGATTTTGATGTATCTAATGAATATGAAATATTGATTGACAAATGTCTGCAGGCTGGAATCCCAATCGATGTTATCGGTATTCAATCGCATCAGCATCAAGGGTATTGGGGTGCGGAAAAAACACATGATGTATTAAAGCGATTCTCCCGCTTTGGTTTGCCTTTGCATTTTACAGAAAATACGTTAATCTCCGGGGATTTAATGCCGCCTCATATTGAAGATCTAAATGACTGGCAGGTTAATGAATGGCAAACAACACCGCAAGGAGAGGAGCGTCAATCTAAAGAATTAATTGAAATGTATGAAATACTTTTTTCTCACCCAAAAGTAGAAGCGATTACCAATTGGTCGGGCGGGGATGACGCGTGGCTTCACGCTCCGGCGGGATTTTTAAGAATTGATAACAGCGAAAAACCTTCGTACAAAGTCTTAAAAACAAAAATCGAAAATGAATGGCGTACAGAAACAACATTACAAAGCGCAGATGATGGCTGTATATCACTGGAAGGTTTTAAAGGTACTTATGAAATTTCTTATATGGATAAAAAAGCAATTTTTAATCTTGACGGAAAAAACAGTACTATAGAAATTGTGATCTAATTTTTATTTTGTCAGTAGCTCTTTTTGTTTGCGGCGTTCTTTATCACCTTTCGCGACATATATCGGCGACATAGTTCTTGGATCCAAACCTGTATAATACATTACTGTAGACATAGTACCGGGTGTGGGATAAAACTCCTGTGTTTGTTCGGGAGTAAAACCTGTGTTTTTTAAATATAGCGCAAGTTCTTTTGCTTCTTTTAAACCGCAGCCCGGATGCGCCGATATAAAATAGGGCAATAGATATTGCTTTAACTCCAGTTTTTTATTTATTGCTGTAAAATCTTTTCTGAAATCGTCGTAACTGGAACCATTTGTGCTGCTGGATTTTCCCATCGCAGCAAGAACGTTAGCCGATATATGTTCCGGGGCAACTTTTAACTGGCCGCTTACATGATGTTCGCATAATATTTCTAAAAATTCTTTTCCATATTTTTTATCGGCTTGAATATAATCAAAACGCAAACCTGAACGAATAAAAACTTTTTTTACTCCCGGCACTTTACGCAGAGCGTCAAGTGTTTTTAAATATTCACTGTGATCCGTTTTTAATTTTGGACAAGCGGCAGGGTATAGACATTCACGGTCGGTACAAAAGCTGCCGTTTTTTTGTTTTTCGCAAGCAGGACGGAAAAAGTTAGCAGTAGGTCCGCCTACATCGTGGATATAACCTTTAAAATCTTTATGTTTTATTAAACAGCGTAATTCGCGCAAGAGGCTTTCTTTACTGCGCCCTGTAATAGCTCGCCCCTGATGATTTGTAATAGAACAAAATGAACATCCGCCGAAACATCCCCGGCTTGATACTAACGAAAAAGAAACTTCTTTAAGAGCGTTGATTCCACCTGCGCTGTCATAAACCGGATGCGCTTTTCGTGTAAATGGGAGTTCGTACAATTCATCCATTTCTTTTGTTGAAAGCGGGGTATCGGGAGGGTTTTGAATTACAAAGCGATCGCTATCATTTTCTTCGATTAACGGTTTTGCGCTTAACGGGTCAATGTTTTGTTTTTGTATTATAAAATGTTCGGCGTATGTTCGTAACGATACTTCGTCTTTATTTTTTACTTTTTCATAACCCGGAAGAAAAACGGCGTCTTTCCATTGTTTGACGGCATATTTTCCGTGGACTCGAACACAAGTGCCTTTCACGTCGGTAATATTATTTATACTCTCACCCGCTGCAAGCCGTTTCGCGATTTGCAACAGTGGTTTTTCTCCCATTCCATAAACCAGAATATCCGCTTTTGAATCAAGTAATATTGACCGGCGCACTGTATCCGACCAGTAGTCATAATGTGCGAAACGGCGCAGGCTTGCTTCTATGCCGCCTATTATGACAGCGGTATCCTTGTAAGCGCGCCTGATTCCTTCGGTATATACAAGTGTT
>WQXE01000205.1 GCA_009784995.1 Treponema sp.
CAAGGGTTTCCCGAAATATCAAGTCTGTTTAACACTCGTTTAACACTTGTTTAATACTTTTTAGAAAAATAGAACTAGCGTTGACAGAAATCTAATGAAATGGTAAGATATATTAAGATATGTTATGAGAAATTAGGGGTATTTGTATCATATTGACACAAATTCACCCTTGAAATCTTATGATACTCTCTGAAATGCCCAGAAATGGCGTTCTATATTCGGATAGTGATGAAACGGCAAGTTTCAGGTACTAGTGCCTTCAGTGGTATGGAAGTTCGAGTCTTCTTCCGGGCATATCAATCATATATAATCGTAATTTCTACACGCCTGTTCGCGGCTTGACCTGCCGCGGTCGCGTTGTCCGCAATCGGATTTTGGGGACCATGACCTGTGACTGTTATATTTTCCGCGCTAACTGCTCCATGATGAATCAAGTAGTTCGCGACACCTTGCGCTCTGTTTGTTGACAACATATTCAAGAAATTTCTAGACCCATGTGTTGTAGAATAACCGTTTACAGATATCCTGATATTCGGAGTATTCTTTAATATGTCCGCGATTTCTTCCAATTTTTTTATTTCGCTGTTAGTCAGCCTCCAGCAGTCAGCCGCGAAATGAATATTTGGAAATGTTATTTGAGGCTGCGGTTCTGGTTCAGGCTGTATACTTGCTATTACAATATTTTCTTCTATAATAATTTGTTCAATCGTACCTGAATCTATACCCAGTTCCATTTTTAGAGCCGCGATAATGGAATCCCATTGCGGCATCTCGGGCAGATGATCCCCTGAAGTTGGAACAGTTACAGGCGGGTAAACTTCCCAGGCGTCACGTATCGGAAACAATTCCGCTTCGTCTCCCGAGTTTCTCCATTGCTGCGCTCCGATTCGCCACGCGCGGTTAAATCCTTCGTCAGGTACGGTTATTTCCAAAGGCAGCCAGCGTTTGCCATCCAGTTCGATAATGTCGTTGTTGTTTTCGTTCCATGTATCATCGCCAACTTCAAACGCTACATAGATATGACCGGGTATTGTTATAAACGCGCTTTCAATATTTAGCGCTTCCAAAAGAGAGCAGAATAAAATCGAAAGATACGAACAATCCCCGCCGCGGTAGTACAAAGCCTGATACGGAAAACTTACATTATCAAGCGCGGATTCATCAGATGAAACGTTAACAAAAGATGTTGCCGGAACTACAACATAAGTGACACCGTATAAACGCAAAGTTTCAAATAAAGCCGCGGCATGAATTACATTGGACGGAATAGCTTCTGTTTGTTCATTGTTATCTTCCAATTGAGGGTTAGAGATGATTGCTGACGCGACATAACGCGCGAAAAAACGAGCCGCGAAATCGTTAGGTGAAACAAACGCAGCCGCTCTGCGATCGTCATCCCATGAAAGGGTGTTACGGTGAAATATCGGCATTTGTATCGAAGCAGCCGCTGTTTTTCGCGCGCCTAAACTTCTATACTGCGCGTGCAGTAAACCATTCGCGTTTACAGTTTCGGTCAGGTTCATCATGGCTTCGTTAAATAATGCTGTGACGGGTACTTCAATACTTTCACCGGGAGCAAGGTGCGGTATAACCGCGAAAGTCCAGGGCTGGCTCATATAACTATCCATAAAAAAAGTCAGATTTACATCGGTAATTGTATTTGGTTCTTCGTTTGTAATTTTTACCATCGCTACAGGATTATCTTCATACCATGCCCACGAAACAGGAAAAACTCTGTATTGTTCTGTTTTTTCAATTTTAACTCTTGTTGTGCCGCCCATTATTTCTGAAAGATTAAAACGAAGTCCCGCCGCGATTCCAAACGAAGTAAGCGGCACACTGTTTCCGGCATGATTGCTAAAAACCCTGTGAGAATAATTACTGTCCGCGAATAAAGAAAAATACGGCGATAAATGATATTCCGCGCCCAGGGTAAAAAATAACAGAGGGTTAACAGCGCTTTCATCAGCTCTTGAATATTGATAAATCCCGCTCATTGCCGCGGCGCGAAAAGCCCAGCGGTCGTACGGACGCCATCGTAAAAATGGACCTGCCATACCTTCCAATAAAGTTAAAGGATCTCCGATTACAAATGGCAAAGATGTAAACGATCCTCCCGCGCCGACGCCAAAATCAAGTTTGTTGGTAATATTCCAAAACGACCAATCGAATGACGCTTTCAATCCCAATCCTGAACTAAACTCAGGGATACTAATTGGTACTTCGACAGCCGGAGCAATGCGCAGAAAAAATTCGTTATCCGCAAAACAAGGAATTGGTAATAATAATAAGATTATACTCAAGTATATCACACGGAGGCACAAAGGCACGGAGGGTTTTGCGCAATCACCAAACAACTCGCCTTCCTCTGTGTCTCCGTGTCTCCGTGAGATTTTCTTTTGGTTTTCTTTATAAATCATTATTACTTTTCCGTTAAGTTCCTTTCTGCGTCCCAGTCTGCGGGCGGCGGATTTTCCAAATATTTTTTTATACGTTCGATATAAAGTTCCGCTACTTTATCATTTGGATCACCACTTAATATAGAAGAAAATAATTTTATTGATTCGTCAAAATTTTTCTCTTCATATAAATCGATTGCTTTTTCCCAAGCTTCTATCGTTTTTATCATCGCTTCCTGCTCATTGTATATTCCAAGTACTTCATATAACCGCAGTGGTGTTTTTATTCCTACAACTCTTACGCGATCTAGGCGGCGCAGTAAAAATTCATCGCCGATTTTAGCTCTTGTATATTCGCTGATTAAAATACCGCCTGTGTTATATTGTTTATTTACACCTTCAAGACGGGCAGCGAGGTTTACGGCATTTCCCATTATTGTGTAGTCCATTTTGTTTTCCGCGCCCATGTTACCTACGACCATATCGCCTGTGTTAATGCCTATTCG
>WQXE01000206.1 GCA_009784995.1 Treponema sp.
GCTGTTATAGGTCTTAATATCGGTGTCGCTCATATCGGCGCGAATATAATTAACGTCGCTTTAGCTCAGGACGGTTATGGGATGCTGATTACAAGTGATTTTGAAGTAATCGCTCACGCGAACTCTGAGTTTATAGGAAGGGATGTAAGAGATCCGGATTTGCCTCTTTCAAAATTCGCCAATGATTTTGTTAACAATCGTATCATTTGGGAAGAGCCTTTAGTAAACTGGAAGGGAGAAAGAACAATCGCGTTTTTTAAAAAGCTTGAAAACGGATTTTTTCTTGGACTTTTAACTCCCGAAGATCCTTTTTACAAAGATATATCGAACATGGCTATTATTCTTATTATATTTGGAAGTGTTTTTGCCGCGGCTTTAATTACCGGTTTAATCAGCATTGATACCGCAAGAGATAAATCTGACAGGGAAAACAAGCACAAAAGCGCCTTTCTTGCCAATATGAGCCATGAAATACGCACTCCCATGAACGCGATAATTGGAATGATCACAATTGGTAAATCTTCATCTGATGTTGAGAAAAAAAATCATTGTTTTGAGAAAATCGAGGATGCGTCTAACCATCTGTTAGGTGTAATTAATGATATTTTGGATATGTCAAAAATAGAAGCTAACAAGTTCGAGCTTTCTCGTTCAGAATTTAATTTTGAAAAAATGCTTCAGAGAATTGTAAATGTCGTAAACTTTCGTGTTGACGAAAAACATCATAAATTTACAGTTTACATTGATAAAAATATTCCAAAAAGTTTGATAGGAGATGATCAGCGTCTTGCTCAGGTTATAACAAATCTTTTGGGTAACGCTATTAAATTTACTCCAGAAAACGGCTCGATTAATTTAAGTACACGTTTAATAGATGAACACGATGGCTTATGTACCCTGCAGGTTTCTGTAACAGACACCGGGATTGGCATGAATCCGGAACAGCAAAAACGCGCGTTCAGTTCCTTTGAACAGGCAGAATCAAGTACGACAAGAAAATACGGCGGTACTGGATTAGGTCTTGCCATTTCAAAAAGTATTGTAGAACTTATGGGTGGTAATATTGGAGTAGTTTCTGAAATTGGAAAAGGCTCAACATTCACTTTTAATGTAAAGATGGAACGCGGCGAATTGTCACCGCAAAGACATTTATCTTCCGATGTAAATCTTGAAAATGTACGTATAATGGTTGTTGATGACGATCAGGATATCCTTGATTATTTTAAAGAAATCTCTTTTGAGTTTGGCGTTAGCTGCGATACCGCGATAAGCGGAGATGAAGCCATTAAAATTATTAAAGAAAAGGGACGTTACCATATTTACTTTATCGACTGGAAGATGCCGGGTATGGACGGAATACAATTAACAGCGGAATTAAAAGCGCATCAGGAACCAATAAAATCTGTAGTAATAATGATAACCGCGGCGGAATGGACAGTGATAGAAAACGAAGCAAGAAAAGCGGGTGTAGATAAATTCCTTTCCAAGCCATTGTTCCCGTCATGTATCGCGAATGTGATAAACGAAGCGCTTGGCATTGATCATCAAAAGCTGGATGACGCGAAAGCAAAAGACATAACAGGTATTTATGAAGGCAGAAATATTTTACTTGTCGAAGATGTTGATATAAACCGTGATATTGTATTGGCTCTTTTGGAACCTACATGTATAAATGTTGATTGCGCGCAAAACGGTAAAGAAGCCGTGCGAATGTTCAGCGAAAGTCCTGACAAGTACGAAATGATTTTTATGGACGTGCAAATGCCGGAAATGGACGGCTACGAAGCGACCCGAAAAATAAGATTATTTGAAAAGCAATATGAAAAACGACAATTAGAACATCAGAAGGGTATTCCAATTGTCGCCATGACCGCAAACGTTTTCAGGGAAGATGTAGAAAGATGTATGGAAGCGGGGATGAATAACCATATTGGAAAACCTCTGGATTTTAATGAATTACTGGAAAAATTAAATTTATATTTACCAAGAAAAATATAGTAGTCAATTCTCCATTTATGTTATATAGTTATTTTAACTTATTTTAATGGAGGAATTATATGAATCAGGAAATTATTAAAAAGGCAAATGATTATATATCAAAGGAAAAAGATGATAACTTCAGAAAAGAAGTAGAAACCCTTCTATCTAAAGATGATGAAACATCCCAAAACGATCTCGCGGACAGGTTTTATCAAAACCTGGAGTTTGGCACAGGCGGACTTCGCGGAGTAATTGGCGGCGGTTATAACCGCATGAACACTTTTGTTGTAAAAAGCGCCACACAAGGATTGGCTTCTTATATTATTAAAACATTCCCGCTAAAAGCCGCTTTAAGCGGAGACGAAGGGCTTAAAGCCGTTATCGCTTATGACAGCCGCCGCTATTCCGCGGAATTCGCGGAGGCAGCCGCTTTAATATTCGCGGCTAATAATATTAAAACATATTTATTTTCTTCATTGCGTCCTACCCCAGAATTATCTTTCGCTATCCGTTACTTGGGCTGCGATACAGGTATAGTTGTTACCGCAAGCCACAATCCGCCGCAATACAACGGATACAAAGCATATTGGAACGACGGCTCACAAGTTGTTCCTCCCCACGATACCGGTATCATAGATGAAGTAAATACTGTTACAGATATAAAAGAAATTTCCCGCGCGCAAGCTTTGGAAAAAGGGTTTTTGGTTATAATCGACAAAGAAGTAGACGAACCGTATCAGGCGATGGTTAAATCGCGCCTTTTTAGACCGGAATTAATTAAAGAAAAAGCAGGCGAAGTAAAAATTGTTTTTACACCGCTTCACGGAACAGGCGCGCTTCATGTAGAAAAAGTTTTAGGCGACCTTGGATTAAAAGTAATTACAGTTCCCGAACAGCGCGAAGGAGACGGAAACTTCC
>WQXE01000207.1 GCA_009784995.1 Treponema sp.
AACTGCCAATAAAGTCAGTTACGATTACGCCTTAGCTGCGTAACCGCGTGGAACTGTTCCGCCGCTCTGAGGAACAACTTCCGCGTCGCAATCAGAGCTGGTCATAAAGCCGCTTTCGGAGGTTTTATGACAAGATTTCCCGGAATACGGAAAGACCGCGCGCCGTTTAGCCAAGCCTTTCCCGACAATTTAATAAACGGCTAAATCTGTAGAAGTTTATATTTCGCGTATTGGGACGCGGGTTCGACTCCCGCCACCTCCATTTAATTTTTTCTAGTTATGGTTAAAGTTAATCGCTTAAAAAAGATTTATTAATACTCCACAAATGCGGGAGTCGAACCAAAGCCGCGGCCTGTACTTAAGAGTATAAGTCCACGGATAAACTGATTATTATACGAATCCTATCTTAAGCAGAGGGGAACCTTCGCCCTAATCGGGCTCGGTTGAGGTTCTGTGAAAATCTGTGTTAATCCGTGGGCCATATTAATTAAGTATACGCACATGGTGTTTTTTCATGTTTGTAGCACAATTGCATTTTCTTCCGTGATCCGTAGCGCCTCACGTAAAAATCGAACCGTACCTATTGACAATTTACTCAGTATGTTTTACAATTTACTCAGTATATTGAGTAAATTGTAAAGGTGGGAGATAATATGTTCAAGAGGAAATTGGTTGTTCAAATTATTAAAAGAATGCAGGAAAAACGTGCATTTATGCAGGTTGTAATTGGTCCCCGCCAGACAGGAAAAACCACGGCTGTAACGCAGGCTTTGGAGGCCATTTCTATATCTCATTATTTTATAAGCGCCGATGCTCCGTCATCTGCAGACGCAGAATGGCTGCGTAACGAATGGGAGAAAGCGCGCGTAATGCAAAAGCAACATAGCAAAGAAATGATCCTTGCTATCGACGAAATACAAAAAGTAAAGAATTGGTCTTCTATGGTAAAACTTCTGTGGGATGAAGATACCAGAAAAAAAAATCAGCTTAAAGTGATCCTTACAGGATCTTCTTCTTTACTTATTCAAAAAGGACTAAATGAATCGCTTGCAGGCCGTTTTGAAGTCTTATTCTGTCCTCATTGGAGCTACAAAGAATGTAAAGAAGCCTTTTCGTACAGTTTGGATAATTTTCTTTACTTTGGCGGTTACCCTGGTGCTGCGGTATTAAAAGATGATGAAGAAAGATGGGTTCGGTATATAGGCTCGTCAATTGTTGAACCTGTAATCTCCCTTGACATTTTACAAATGGAGGAAGTCCGTAAACCTGCTCTGCTTCGTTCTTTGTTTATATTGGGTGCAGGTTATTCAGCCCAGGAATTATCTTACACAAAAATACTTGGGCAATTATCCGATGCGGGCAACACTGTAACTCTTGCTCACTATCTGGAACTTTTAAATAATGCAAATATTTTATGCGGTTTGCAAAAATACTCATCAAATAAATTAAAGGTTAAACAAAGTTCACCCCGATTTATGGTATATGACACGTCTCTTCTTGTATGGGCAGCAGGAGCTTCCCGCAGACGTTTATTGGAAGAGCCTGACGCCAGAGGACACCTTGTAGAAAGCGCAGTTGGAGCATATCTTTTAGCCCGTGGAAAAGAAGAAGGTTTTTCTGTTTACTGGTGGAGAGAACGTGAAAAAGAAGTTGATTTTGTTATAGAAAGCGGAAAATCTCTTACTGCTATAGAAGTAAAGAGCGGTAAAGTAAAACATGTCGAAGGAAGTATGGAATTTAAAAAATGTTATCCCAAAGCGCTAAGCCTTGTAATAGGAAGCGAAAATTGCAAGCTGGAAGACTTTTTAGTAGGGAAGATACCTTTGTTTAAATGAGTTTTGTTTAAATAATTACTAAAAAAGACACGGGCGGAATCGATTCTTGCTCATGTTAACATTCTTTAATTTTGAATTTTTCTAATTTTTTGAGCCCGGTTTTTTTATAAGCCCTTTTCCGGTTATAATTTCTTTTTCAGCCCCTTATTTATGGAAACCCGTTAACAAACTGTCAGTTTTGTAAAATTCAAATAGGGGGATCTTAACACTCTTTCAAACATACTAAAATAATCGTATTATAGAAAATACAAAACTGTCAATATGATCTCAATTATGAGCAGGTTCTCCGTTGCCGCTTTTGCGGTACTGTACCTCCAATTTTAGTACTCCTGTCCCGCCTCTGAATATTTTGACATTTATAGAATATCCCGGTACAATAAAGTAATTATTTGTGTTTACCGGATAAAATGGGGGTTTTTTAATGAATACGATTGATAAATTTAGTCTCTTTTTTATATTTATCGTATTACTGACTGTTTTATCCGCCAGTTGTTCCAATTTCAACGATCAAAATTCAAACGATTATACTATTTTTACCTCATATCGAGATATTCCCGGTGTAACTGCCGAAGAAATTACGGCAGTTGAGGCGCTTCGGGGAAAGGTTGAATACTTTAATTATGGAATGCTTCCGAATATTGAAACATTTATCGATGTAAACGGAAAAATAAAAGGGTATTCGGCTTTATTATGTGAATGGCTGACCGAATTATTCGGTATTCCATTTATTCCAAAACATTATTCATGGATGTCTCTGCTTGAGGGACTGGAAAACAGAGAAATAGATTTTACCGGCGACCTTACGGCAAATGAAGAACGCCGTCAGGTATATATTATGACCGATGCGATGGCTCAGCGTTCAATAAAATATTTTCGTTTAAATACCGCCGCTTCTTTTTCTGAAATACGTCAGACGCGTCTGCCGCGGTATATACTCCAGGAAAAAACAACAATTACAGAAGACGTATTACATTATGCCGGTGATAGATTTGAACCTGTATATATAACCGAATACGATGAAGTTTATGAACTTTTAATTACAGG
>WQXE01000208.1 GCA_009784995.1 Treponema sp.
AGCTTTCTTGGCAGAATGCTTTTTTCCGGCGATGAAGCGTTAAAACCTGTAAATGTTCTTTCCGGCGGCGAAAAGGTACGCTGTATGCTTTCAAAAATGATGCTCTCCGGCACCAATGTATTAATCCTTGACGAACCTACTAACCACCTTGATCTTGAAGCAATCACCGCTTTAAATGACGGACTAGTGGCATTCCCCGGCGTTATTCTTTTTAATTCGCACGATCACGAATTTATAAACTCTATCGCCAATCGCATTATCGAGATTCTTCCCCAGGATAAAACAGGCGGCTGTATCGACAGAATGATGCAATTTGACGATTATTTAAAAGATCCAAGCGTAAAACAGCTTCGCAGCGCAGCTTACAAAGACGGACAGAAACTTAGGATTTAGTGTCAGTCCACAAAGATGGTTACTTTGCGGAATGACATTGCGAAGTTTAGGAATTTCCTAAAGATCGTAAAAAATATTGTGAAGTTTAGGAATTTCCTAAAGATCGTATTGACAAATTCTGGTTATAATATTATCCTTATATTAAAGAGGATATTTATGGTAACCAGAACCGAGTACCTTACCGAACTGGAAAGACACAGAGGAAAATCCGATTTAATCAAGGTTGTTACTGGCGTTCGGCGCTGCGGAAAAACCACTCTTTTACAGCAATTCCAGAAAAAATTATCAAAAAAAAATATCCCCGCAAGCAGAATAATAGACATAAGCCTTGAAGGAATAGAAAACGAAGAATTACGCGATGGAAAAACACTTTATAAATTTATAAAAAGCAAACTCAAATCCGGCGATTTATACTATGTTTTTATCGATGAAATACAAATAACAAGTGATTACGAAGAAATAGCGAATAGTCTTCGTCTTTTAAAAAATGTAGATTTATATGTTACAGGATCAAATTCCAATTTATTAACAGGAAAATTCGCGACACGCTGGGCAGGACGTTATGTAAAAATAAAAATGCTTCCTCTTTCATTTAAAGAATATGCCGGCATTTTTCCCGGCTTAAACCTTGACATTATATACAGAAATTATATTGAACAAAGCTCTTTTCCTGAAATAATAAAATATCATGAAATACCAAAACGCGACGGTTCTTTAAAACGTAATGTAAATTTATCCCGTAACGGTGTTATTTGGGACGAATCCGGTGTACGTACATATCTTGATGCTATTTATAACAGTATATTAATCAAGGATGTAATGTTACAACAGGGAATAAAAGACGCCTCTCTTTTGGAGCGTGTTGTAAAATGCCTTTTTTCAAATATAGGAAGTGAAACATCAATAAATAACATGGTTAATATGCTTAATAACGATCTAAAATTGCGATCTACGGAAAAAAATATATATGCCGCGACATTGGAAGATTATATAGAAGGTTTACAAAAAAGTTTTGTATTTTATAAAGCAGAACGTAAATTTATAAAAGGGCGGGAATATCTTAAAACAAACGCCAAGTATTACGCTGTTGATGTTGGGCTTAGATATTTTCTGCTTGGAAACAAAGATGCTGACAGCGGACATATCCTGGAAAATATTGTTTATTTGGAATTATTAAGACGCGGTAATAAAGTTTATTTTGGCAAAGTCGCGGAAAAAGAAGTAGATTTTATCGCAGACGGACCAAAAGGAATAGAATATTACCAGGTCGCGGAAACTGTACGTGGAAGACAAACACTAAACCGTGAACTTGATTCATTAAACGCAATCAACGATAATTTTCCAAAATTTTTGTTAACCCGTGATTATGAACCCAAAATAACACACAATGGTGTTAAGCAGTTGAATGTTTTGGAATGGTTGTTGGGAGAAGTGGAATGAGGTAGCATCACTGAGCCCGTAAGGTTTTTGGACTTGTTGACAAAGTAATTTTTTATTTTATCAATACGTATATTTCTATAAGAATTTTAATCAGGATATTTTAACTAAGTTGTGATCGCCAAGACTTGATCTGACAGACTCGATGATTTACGCTGACTGTCTGTCAGGTACGTCATAGCCAAAAAGTTTTTCTTTGGCCAACGGAATTGAATCAATGAATGTCTGCATAGGCGTTTTCCCATAACAGTACTTAGCGCTATGAGTTCGCTCTTTATTATATTGCCGTATCCATTCATCCAAGTCAAGCTGAATTTCATCAATGCTGCGATAAACTTTTTCGGAAAGCGACGGAGTAAAGTTCATCTTTGCAAGTTTTATTGAACCGTTCACAGATACCATTAGTCTGCGGTGATCTTGCTTTTGTTTTTGAATGATCAATATTTTCAAGATCCAAATATAAAACATATTCATGATGTTCACGGTTTCCGCAATACTCGCTACCGCGATCTGTAAGGATTCAAAAAAGCGGTATTCCTTGTTTGTCAAAAAAAATAATTACTAAATCATTAAGCATATCTGCCGCCATTAACGAGTTTTTACGATCGCAAAGTTTACAGAAAGCGACTTTTGTATAAGTATCAATGAATGTTTACTGGTATATATGACCAACACCTTTTATATTTCCTACATAATAGGTATCTTGAGCTCCTAAATATCCAAGATGTTCAGTTTCTATTTCTCCATGCGCTTCTTTTTCCTCTTTGGCTTTTTCCAGGGCAACCAATTGGTTCTCGGTTAGGATACAGTTTTCCTGAGCCATCTTTGCTTCTAACACTTTTAATCGTGCCTTGAATGTGGCAAGATCATGTCGCAGCCATATGCTCCTTACTCCGCCTGGATAAACAAAAATACCGCGTTTCTTTAATTCATTGCTCACTCTCAATTGTCCATATGCAGGTTGTTCATACGCAAATTCTAAAACATGTTGTTCAACCGTAG
>WQXE01000209.1 GCA_009784995.1 Treponema sp.
AACTCTGTTCTGAACAGGCTTATACGCGATAAACAGCCTCCGGAAGTAATAGAAGCTGCCCGCCAGCAGAAGGAAGAGAAAAAAGATTTTTATGCGCTGCATCCGCAGCTGGATTCGCTTTTACTGGAGTCTTTTATCAGAGACGCGCGAAAAACTATTGTCTGGATAGAAGAAAAGCATTCCAATCTTGCCAGCGAGGAAGTTTTGCGGATGTTTACTGTCATCGTTCACGGAATAAAAAGCTCCCTTTCCAACATTGGCGAAACAGTTCTTGCGGAACTGGCGTATAAACTTGAAAAAAGCGGACGCGAGCAGGATATCGGACAGATAAAAGCGTCCCTTCCTGGCTTTTTAAACGATTTGCGGGCGCTGCTGGAGAAGCTTGAGGCAAAGAACAATAAATATGACACAGCCGAAGATAATGAAGATTTATGCCAAAAGTTGATGGAAATTCAGGAAAGAGCCGCGGATTATGACAGAAAAGGCGCTTTGGACATGATTACAGAAATAAAACATTGTTCAAAAGAAACAAAAGCCGTTCTTGATAATATCATGGAGCGCGTGCTTCATAGTGAATTTGAAGAAGCGGAAAACGCCGCCGCGGCTCACATGGTTGCCCTAACCCTTGCAAACACTCAAAACGAGGCCCGGCTGCTGGAAAAAGAGATAAAAGGTTTAAATATAATCAAGGGACTCCAGCGGTACGGCTGTGACGAAAAGACGTATTTAAAGGTATTGCGTTCCTATGCGGCCAGCGTTCGTTCCATGCTGGGTATAATAGAATCTTTTAGCTCGCCCGAACGCTCAGAGGCGGTTACGCCGGATAAACTAAATGATTATAAAATAAAGGTACATGGCATAAAGGGAACCAGTTTGGACATATTCGCGGGACAAATAGGAACCAGCGCAAAAGCACTTGAAGATGCGGCAAAAACTGATAATATAGAATATATAAACGATCATAATTCGGCTTTCCTTGAAGCAGCATGGAAAATGGTTACCGATATTGAGAGTTTGTTAATGGGCCTGGATGCGGAAAATCCAAAGCCTAAAAAAGACAGGCCGGACAAGGAAGAATTATCAAAACTTCTTGCCGCCTGTAAAAATTATGATATGGACGGAGCGGATAATGCGATGGCGGAGATTGAAAAGTTCCAATACGAGTCTGACGACGGCCTTGCGGATTGGCTCCGCGAAAGCCTCGACAGGATGGACTTAAAACAAATAGCGGATAAATTAGGAGGAGCATAATGGAAAGGAGCAATTTTAAATCAGCGACAGAAATCACAGGAACACGAAAAAAAATAATTTATGTTGACGACGTAAATTACAGCCTGGTATCGCTAAAAAGCAGACTTAGCGAATATTACGAAGTATTCCCCGCAGATTCCGCGCTTAAAATGTTTGAATATCTGGCATACTTTAAACCCGATTTAATATTACTGGACGTTAATATGCCGGACATCGACGGTTACGAAACAATAAAAAGTTTAAAAGCCGACGAAAGATACGCCGAAATTCCGGTCATCTTCCTTACAGGCAACAGCGACAGGGAAAGCGTTGTTAAGGGTCTTAGCCTTGGCGCGGTAGATTATGTTATAAAACCGTTTACAACTCCAAAGCTGGTAGAAAGCATCGAAAGCCATTTAAATCCCGCTCATAAGGGTTCTTCTGACGACGAAGGCGACGACAGCAGACCCAGTGTTCTTGTTGTCGATGATGTTTCCAGCATGCTTCGCGCCATGCAATATGCGCTGCACGACAGATACAAAGTTTTTGTACTTTCAAAATCTGAAGACGTAATAGATTTTTTGCGCAATAAAAAGCCGGATTTGATTTTGCTTGATTATATAATGCCTGTATTAAACGGATTCGATCTTATTCCAATGATTCGCAAGCTGCCCGATCATAAAGATACTCCAATAATTATTATAACAACCGAAGGAACTCAGGAGCATGTAAACGAAGCGATGACTCTTGGGGCTTCTGACTTTATGGTAAAGCCGTTTAAACCGCTGGAGCTGAACAACAAAGTGGCGAAACATATCAGAATAGCAAAAGAATTACGTGTTATAAAAGAAGACTTTAAAGTTTTATACGGATAGGGTTATGGATAAATTAATTTTTATTGTAGACGACAACGATGCCAACCTGACAGTAGCGGCGGCTGCGCTGGAAAACGATTATCGCGTACTAACCATGCCATCGGCGGAAAAGATGTTTTTATTATTGGAGAAAAAACATCCTAACCTGATTTTGCTTGACATAGAAATGCCGGAAATGACCGGGCTTGAAGCAATTGTCAAGCTTAAAGAAAACCCTAAATACAGCGATATTCCGGTTCTTTTTCTTACAGGGCGGAGCGATGATAAATTATTATCCGATACAAAAAAGTCGGGAGCGCTGGAAGTAATAATTAAACCTATTGTTGCGGCAGTATTACTGGACAACGTAAAGAAGTATATATAGTTGGAGAAGAACATGCAAAAGACAATTTTTTTAGTTGACGATAACGCAACAAATCTTACTGTGGCAGAAGACGCGCTGGTTAAACAATACCGTGTAATAGCGCTGTCTTCCGCAGTACAAATGTTTGCCGCATTGGAAAAATTTAAACCAGACCTCATTTTGCTTGACATAGAAATGCCGGAGATGACCGGTTTTGAAGCGATGAAAAAATTAAAGTCGAGCGATTTGTATGCGGAAATTCCTGTAATATTCCTGACCGGCAGAACCGATCCTGTCAGCGAAGCCGACGGCATTGAACTGGGAGCCGTAGATTTTA
>WQXE01000210.1 GCA_009784995.1 Treponema sp.
GATTTCCATGTTGCCGGTTCCTTTGAACTCTTCAAAGATTACTTCGTCCATGCGGCTGCCGGTTTCTACAAGAGCAGTAGAAATAATGGTTAAACTGCCGCCTTCTTCGATGTTGCGCGCGGCGCCAAAAAAGCGTTTGGGTTTGTGTAAGGCGTTGGAGTCAACACCGCCGGAAAGGATTTTCCCGGATGTCGGTACTGTCTGGTTATAAGCGCGCGCGAGACGCGTTATGGAGTCTAAAAGGATAACAACATCTCTTTTGTGCTCTACAAGGCGTTTTGCTTTTTCCAAAACCATCTCTGTTACCTGAACGTGGCGTGTCGCCTGTTCATCAAAGGTTGATGATATAACCTCGGCATGAACGGTACGTTCCATGTCTGTTACTTCTTCCGGGCGTTCATCGATTAATAAAACGATTAAATATACTTCCGGGTGATTTTTCGTAATAGCGTTCGCTATCTTTTGCATCATTATTGTTTTACCGGTTCTTGGAGGCGCGACAATTAACGACCTCTGTCCCTTACCAATAGGAACAAATAAATTGATGATTCTTTCACTGATGCCTTCGGTGGTTGTTTCCAAATCGAGCTTGCGGGTAGGGTAGAAGGGGGTTAGGTTGTCAAAAGGTATACGGTTTTGAGCGACAGTAGGATCATCATAGTTTACTGTTTCTACTCTTAACATCGCGAAAAAACGCTCGCCTTCTTTTGGACTGCGGATTTGACCATAAACAGTGTCGCCGGTTTTAAGCGCGAATAATCGTATCTGGCTTGGGCTTATATAAATATCATCAGGACCTGACAAATAAGAATTTTGCGGGCTTCGTAAAAAACCGTAACTGTCCGGTAAAGTTTCCAGCGAGCCGTAAGCGTAAATTATGCCGCCTCTTTCTGTGTGCGCTTTTAAAATCGCGAAAACAATTTCCTGTTTTTTTAGAACGACCATATCGTCGTGAGTGATGTTATAACAAGTTGCAAGCTCGCGGAGGTCTTTCATATTAAGTCTGATAAGTTCGTTTATTGTTAAGCGCGGTTTTCCGTTATCCTGATCCTGGCGCGGAACAGGTTTGCCGTATAGATTAGGCATTGAAGGAAGTTTTGGCAAAGCCTGTATTGGTGAATCATGATTCATTTCTGATTCATTTGCCCCATTATTGTTATCGTTATTATTTTCGCTGTTTTCGGAATCGAAGTCTTTGGATTCCGTTTCTTCGGAATTAACTGTTTCGTTGTTTCCGTTAACTGACGGCTTTCTGCCTCTTCGTACTACTGCCATTTTTACCACCTATGGATTTTCATTTTCGGATTTGTATTTATTAATTTTACTTGACACAACATATTAATCGAAAGGATACTCCCACTTTAATATTTTTTTCATTTTATGTCAAGCCAATCCTGTATTTATTTATAATTTGTCGTCCTGGATTACGACATTTTTCATATTAAATTACGGTTAATAGTTCTTCCAATACCGAAGCCGCGGCGCGATATCGAACTTCATTTCTTGGCAGCGGTTCATTTGAACCTGTAAAATTAAATTCCTTCGCGAAAATAGCGCCGTCTTTTTTCGCGACAGCTATCCATACGGTTCCAATAGGAACGCCGCTGCCATCTCCAAGAGGACCAGCAAGCCCTGTTACGGAAGCCGCCAAATCCGCCGCGCTTTTTTCTAACACTTTTTCTGCCATTGAACACGCTGTATCACGGCTTACAAGACCGTGTTCATCAAGTTTATTGTTATCAATATCCAGCATCGACACTTTAGCTTCTTGCGTATAACACACAAATGAACCCCAAAGTACGCTGGAAGCTCCGCTTTTATTTACAAGCAAAGACGATACAAGTCCCGCGGTACACGATTCAGCTAACGCCAGTTTTAAACCAAGCGCTTTCAGCTTTTCTATTAACTTATCTGCTGTTTTTTCAGCATGATTTTTTATTTTCTCTATATTTTCAATCATCAATTACAACATCAATTACAAAACTACAATCTGGCATTGGAACGCTGTAAGTCCGCTTTTATTTCTTCTGTAGGGCGATGGAAAATTTCTACGTCTTTTTCTACGTTTGTCATTTTGCATTTACCGTCAAAAAGTACTCCGTCCGCGATGCGTAATCTTGACGCGCTTACATCGCCGTGAACTTTCGCGCCGCTCATCATATCAACTTTATCTTTCGCGTGAACCGTGCCTGAAATACTGCCAAAAACTGTAAGAGAACTTACTGTTATGTGATCTGCTTCAACAACCGCGTCTTTATCGACAATGAGATCCCCGGTGGCATCTATCGTTCCTCTGAAGTTTCCCTGTATGTGAAGTGTAGTGGCGAATTTTAAAAAACCTGTAAAACTTGTTGTTTTACCAAGTACCACAATTTCTTTTTTTTCTTTTTTTCTTCCATCCCGTTTGGGCATTTTAACCTCGTATCAGGTCACGAATGATCGGTTTCCTGATGTAAAAATTTTCGTATATGGCTTTCAAGAACCGAAAGTCCTATTTCATCTTTTTTTAGATTATCCCATTCATTAATGGTTTTTTCAATCCTGGCGTCAAGAGCCGCTATATGTTTTCTAACTGATGATATTTTGTCGCTTACAGGTTTAATAAGACCATTTAACATTTCCTGATTATTACTATTGGCGGCGGCGTTTTCGGAAATTACTTTCATCGCGTGATCCAGTTCATCAATGCTTCCTATAAAAACAGAAAGATTCTCTTTTAAATCTTTGTTTAATTCTTCGGCAAGGACTAGGCGCGCTTCCCTCATTTTAATCTGATCAAA
>WQXE01000211.1 GCA_009784995.1 Treponema sp.
AGCAGTTTATAAGCGCTGTGAATCAATGTTGATAAACCTGTTTCTTCCAATCCTAAGTCGTCCAGAAAAGCTTTTTTTTCTTCGATGTCTTCGATGCCGCAAAGATCTGCTTCAAACTTTCCGCAAATACTTACAGCTTCTGTTCCTTCGCTTAACGCGCGTTTTTTTACGGCTTCGGTATAAGTATTGCCGGATTTAATTCCCTGTTCATCAACATTGCACACATAAAGCTGAGGTTTTGCGGTGATAAAATGACAGTCATAAATTGCCGCTTTTTCTTCATCGGTTAAACCGAGGGAACGCACTGACTGCGCATTTTCAAGCGCGGGATTAATTTTATCCAAAATGGAAAGAACAAACTCCGTCTGTTTTTTTTCTGCGGGATTTTTTAAAGTTTTTTCCGCACGCTCCCGCCGTTTGGCGAGAGTTTGCATATCGGCAAGAGCTAGCTCAATGTCGATTGTTTCGATATCTGATGCGGGGTCAATTTTTTCATTTACATGGACGACATCGCTATTTTCAAAACAACGGATAACATGAATATAAACGGCTGCATCACGTATATGAGTAAGAAACTGGTTTCCCAATCCTTCGCCTCTGGATGCACCTTTTACCAAACCGGCGATATCGACAAATTCCACAGTTGCGGGGATTTTTCGCTCAGGTATAAAAATATCATTTAATTTATCCAGCCGGATATCGGGTACATTTACTACACCAACATTTGCTTTAACATTTGCAAACGGATAATTTGTTATATCGGCGGGAACACCGCACAAAGCCGAAAAAATAGTTGTTTTGCCCACATTGGGAAGCCCTAAAATACCGCAGTTCAACGCCATAAGCAATTGTAGCATATAGGAAGTTGGTATACAATTAACTAGAAATAAAATTATCACATCTACACTAGATAAAATATTCGTGATGGTTCGTGTGGTTCGTGGTTAAAATTTAGGAAGTATTTTATGTCATATCTTGCAAATGAAACACGCTACGACACAATGAAGTACCGCAGATGCGGAAAAAGCGGTTTAAAGCTTCCGGAAATTTCGCTCGGACTTTGGCATAACTTCGGCGAAACCGATTGTTATAAAACGGGGCGCAAAACAGTTCTTTCTGCGTTTGACGCAGGTATTACTCATTTTGACCTTGCGAATAATTATGGACCGCCGCCCGGTTCCGCGGAAATAACCTTTGGAAAAATTTTTAAAGAAAACTTAATTCCCTATCGTGATGAAATAATCGTTTCCACAAAAGCGGGATATGACATGTGGGCTGGACCCTACGGCGAATGGGGCAGCAGAAAATATTTAATCGCGAGTTTGGACGCGAGTTTAAAACGCCTCGGTCTTGATTATGTCGATATTTTTTACAGCCACCGCCCAGACCCCGATACCCCGATAGAAGAAACAATGGGAGCTTTGGCGGACATTGTAAAACAAGGCAAAGCATTATACGCCGGTATTTCAAACTACAATGGCGAGCAAAGCGCGCAGGCAATTTCCGTCTTGCGTTCATTGGGTGTTCCCTGCCTTATTAACCAGGTTAGTTATTCAATGTTGAACCGCTGGATCGAAGACGGTTTATTAAACGTGCTTGAAAAAGAGGGAACAGGCTGCATTTGTTTTTCTCCACTCGCGCAGGGGCTTTTAACCAATAGATACCTTGATGGCTCAATTCCAAAGGATTCACGAGCTTCCAAAGGCGGCTTTTTAAAGGCTTCCGCGATTACTCCAGAACTATTAAAAAAATTGAACGCTTTAAATGACATTGCCAAAGAAGGCGGCAGAACCCTGTCCGCGCTTGCTATTTTGTGGATTCTGCGTGACAAACGTAATACAAGCGTGTTAATTGGAGCTAGTTCGTCAACCCAACTTAAGGAAAACCTGGCAGCTTTATCGCAGCAGCCGCTTTCCGCAGAAGAACTGGATAGGATTGAGAAAATACTGAGTACTTGACATTTTTTCCAGGTTTTATTAGAGTAGTAGAAACTCGTGCGGAAGTAGCTCAGTGGTAGAGCGCGACCTTGCCAAGGTCGATGTCG
Organism: Treponema sp.; assembly: GCA_009784995.1. Classification (GTDB taxonomy): domain Bacteria; phylum Spirochaetota; class Spirochaetia; order Treponematales; family Breznakiellaceae; genus WQXQ01. The sequence continues at coordinate 2,045 of WQXE01000211.1, forward strand.
CGGGTCCGACTCCCGTCTTCCGCTTACAACCCCCTGTTTGGGGGTTTTTTAATTCCTTATCCTGTAAGGAATTAGGAGTGAAGGAACTAACCCAGCTCCATAATAACATCTAACTGTTACCAAAAGTGTTACCAAAAACGTAACATTTTGGAATGGAGTTATTATGGCTAGAAGCTCCTTTCTTCTTTTTAAACGCCCCGCAAAAAAAGTATATTCAAAAAAACTTTATTATTTAAAAATTTGGCTTCCAAAAGAACGTTGCTATACAGTTCCAAAGTCCGTTTCTGTTCTTGCGGATGAATTGGGAATTGATACCACAGTATGGCCGCCGTCTACAAAAGCCGGAGCGAAATATATCGCCGATGAATGGATTAAAATTCGCGGAGGTGTTAGCCGAAAAAATAATCCCTTATTGTGGGAATACTGTCTTGAATTTTGGGATTGGAATAATAAATCAGATTATGTCCAAGGAAAACTGGATCGTAATCAAAAAATTGGAATTCAACATTGCAGAGATTCACATTATCGCATAAAAAGTTATGTAAAAGAAAAGATACCCGGATTATTTCTTCAGGACGTTACGGCAGATGATCTTGACCGATTACAACTACGAATTAAAAATGAAACAAAATTAAGCGAGAAAACTATCAATAGTACAATGGCGGCTGTAATTACTCCAATCAGAGAAGCATTTAGAAAAGGTAAACTTCTAAGAGACCCGTCTTTGTATTTTCG
>WQXE01000212.1 GCA_009784995.1 Treponema sp.
AATCTATACTTTAAATAATAGTCTATGGAAAAAAATGATAAAATAAATAAATATATCTCGTTATTTGTCTTTTTGACTTTAATATTTTCTATATTAATTTCCTGTACAAGAACTGAACCAAAAATATCATTCGGTTTTATTAAATTGGTTCAATATCAGGGAGATTCAGGACCGCTTGAATATTTTTCTTTTTTTATTTTACCGGAAGATGACGATGGAATAGAAAATTTAGAAGAATTGTTTCTTTTTCATGACAGAGAACAGCTTCGATGGCATATAAAAAAGGATGACTGGGTTCGCTATACAATAGACGGTAAGGACTGGATAGGCAGCCGAAGCATTGCCGTACAGAATGGAAGTCTTCCTCAGGGAGTATTCCGCGCTGTGTTATTTAATAAAAGCGGCGAAAATACACAGCGTAATTTTACCTACGATGGTTATATTCGATACCCTTTCCCGGATGTTAGAATTTCAGATGGCAGTTATACGGTAAATTCACAATGGCCTGTAAACCGTTTTGTCTGTTATGATGGTTCAGGAAATTATGTTCAGACAGTCAAGCTTGATTCTTTAACAGGCAGTATTTCTCAATTAAGGCTGTCGCCAACAGTAATTACATTAGCGTTATGGGCAGAGGACGAAAATAATTTTAGCAGCGCTTTTACAGATGTGGTTCCCATAAACTGATGCATAAAAGTTACGTTATACGCAAAGGACATTTTACAACAGCTCAAAAGAACGCTTACGATTCTCTTTCAGAACAATTTTTAATTCCGTTTAGCGGAGAAAAACTTAACTTTTCCGATATTTTTAATAACGGCAATATAATAATGGAAATTGGTTTTGGCTGCGGATCCGCGACTGCCGAAATCGCGCAAGTTAATCCTGATAATAATTATATTGGCATCGAGGTACATAAACCGGGAATAGGCCGGCTGTTATGGGAAATTGAAAAACGCGAACTTTCAAATATCAGGATTATTGAATATGACGCGGTTCAAATAATAGAAAAAATGATCCCCGCGTGTTCTCTTGACGCTATCCATGTTTTTTTTCCAGACCCCTGGCAAAAAAAAAGGCATCGAAACCGCCGCCTTATTAAAAGACCGTTTACCAAAGCTCTTTCTGATTGTCTGAAACCCGGCGGATACTTATATATGGTTACCGATTGGGTAGATTACGCTTTTCACGCGCTGGAAGAATTAACATTAACTGACACTTTACAAAATAAGTATGAAAATTTCGCTGACCGGCAAAGCTGGAGACCTTTAACCAGGTTTGAGCAAAAGGGATTAAATAAAAACCATGAAATAAAAGAATTATTTTTTACAAAGAGGTTTTCGTGCTGCTGACAATAGATATTGGAACATCAACTTTTAAATCCGCGTTATGGAATGAACTTGATTCCGGTGGAAATTGTCTGTCATACGCTTCTGTTCCGCTTTCGATTGATGTAATCGATAATATTATCCATGAAACAACCGCTCAGGAATGGATAAACGCTTTTGAAAAATGCTGTGAAAAATTAATATTAAACGCTAGATTAAATAACCTTAATTCTGTAAACGCGATTATTATAAGCGGAAACGGACCAAGCCTTGTACCTGTGTTTAATGAACCTTTTTTTAATAATGGAAAATTATGTGTTCCTTCCGATAACGCGAGGCTCTGGCTTGATCGCCGCGCTGTAAAGTATCAGGAAGAAGTATCTTCACAAATGGGTGGTTTTGTTGACGCGAGTTTTTTTCTTCCTAAAATTCTTTTTATTAAAAAAGAAGAAATTGATTTATATAATAAAACAAAATATTTTTTGGGTTGCCCTGAATATCTTGCTTACGCTCTTACAGGACAGGCTAAATCTGTTTTTCCGTGCGAAGGATTTGATCGATGGTTTTGGAATAACAATGTTCTTGAAAAACTGGATCTTGAAAAGAAAAAATTTCCGGATTTCATTAAACCGGGTGATCATTTTGGAACAATTTTACCGGTAATAGCTAATCATTTTAATTTTCGGGAAAATATCCCCGTAATAACAGGGGGACCTGATTTTTTCGCCGCGATATTGGGAAGCGGAGTTGTAAAACCGGGGCAGGCGTGTGACAGAGCGGGCTCTTCTGAAGGAATAAACTTTTGCGTTAAAAAACAAGTTAACGAAAAACGGCTAATGTCATACAGGCATCCGATAAAACAATATTGGAATTTATCCGGAATTATAAATACAACAGGTAAGGCAATCGAATGGGGCTGTAAATTATTTGATTTTAACTTTGATGATTTTATTTCTTTGGCGAAAAAAAGCAAACACGGCAGCGCGGGAATGGTTTTTAATCCGTATCTTGCCGGAGAACGCGCTCCTCTGTGGGATCCTGATATCCGCGCGAATTGGAGCGGGATAAACCTTTCATCGGAAAAAAGTGATTTCGCGAACTCTATTCTTGAAGGAATTGGTTTTTCCATAAAGGATGTTATTAACATTATGGAAGATACAGGCGAAAATGTTGAGCAGTTGCACGTAACGGGAAAACTCGCGAAGTGTGATTTTTTAAACCAGATTAAAGCTGATATTACTGGAAAAACAATTTATGAAGGTGTTTATAAAGAAACTGAACTTTTGGGGCTCGCGATAATTGGAAGCTGTTCGCTTGGAAAATACTCATCTTTTGAAGAAGCTTCCTTAAATATGGTAAAAATGGAAAAACAATACGATCCAAACCCGGAAAAAATGGATTTATATAATCAATTATTTAATAAATATAGGAATAATAGAAATCGCGA
>WQXE01000213.1 GCA_009784995.1 Treponema sp.
GTTAAGCAAATATATTGAATTGAATACAAACCGCAATTTACAAACATTCCTTATGGGATCTTCAGCGGACTTTGTCGCTCTTTGCAGAAAAATCGTAATGACATATTATCCGAGAGCCAAAGTAAAAATTACAAATATATCTGTAAACAAAAATGAATGGGCGGATATTCTCGCGGAAATCGATACAGCGAAATGGTCAGATTTGATCATGTTCAGGTTTATAAGGACTCAAGGATCTATTGGAGAACTTATTGTAAGAGACTTCGGTTCTCATTTAAAAGATGTTAAAGCGGGCAAAGGTATTTGCATCACAGTAGGACAATACTCCGACGAAGCGAAAAGGTATACCGAAGCCCGCCTTATCGATCTGATAGAAAAAGACGCTTTACAGGCAATTTTAAATAAATTGGACGCTAAAACTGCCGCTGTAAAAAAATAACCTTTGGGTTATTGATCAACATCTTTAATTCTTAAAGTAAGTAAAAGCGGCAGATGATCACTTAGTCCGTTTCCTGTACGAGGATTATACGAAACCGGGATCCCTTCAAAATTCGCGAACGGTTCAATATCCACAATAACAGTACTTTCATATAACAAGCCGGAATCATCAAAGAATTGACCTGAAACCAAAAAGTGATCGATTGTTTCCCAATTATTTTTAAACAAGTACGACCCGTTTACAAGTTCATTTACCCAGGGTGAAAAAAGCACAATCGTCTCCTGTGGAAAATGTTCAGGCGCCGGCGGTTTACTTCCATTAATAACGATATAATCTTTTTGCGCCGCTTTATCAACGTTTGTTAATTTTACACAATGTGGATCATCGGGAATTATAGCGCAGACAATGTTAGACCCTCGCCTGTAAAACTCGTCAAAATTTTCATTTAAATCACCCGCCACTATTATACCTGTTCGCGGTTCATCTTTTTGTAATTCCCGAATACGACGCAGAATCGCTCTAACGGAAGCTTTTCGGACACTTTCTGTAGCATCATCACCGCCGATTTTGGACTTCCAATGACACGCGAAAATAATGATGTCGCCGCCTTCTGTTTGAATCCTGGCTTCCAAAACAGGGCGAGGCGTACTGTCTTTGTTTACAGTGATGGAATGAGCCATTGCTTCGGTAATAGGAAAACGGCTTAAAATTCCCACTCCAATCGCGGATTCAGGATTATTGGCAAAATGGCTCCAGGCGAAACCGCGTGTTAACGCAAACTCTAAATCCTCAAGAACCTGAAGGGATTCAATTTCTTGCAAAATAAGGATATCAGGGTATACATCAATCCTGTCAATCGCGGCGGAAATTGAATTAATCCTGCCCATGTACTTTTCTACAGACCAGCCCGACGACTGCAGGAATTCGTTATATTCATAACCATCATCCTTGCCATCGAACAGGTTATGAACATTCCATGTCATAATAGTAATATACCTGGAATCCTCTGATGTCTCCAATTCGGACACAATACAGCCGCAAATCGTGAAAATAACCACAAACAGAAAAGGCACAAACTTTAACTTCTTCATAACAACCCCCAAAAAATGATTTACTATATATGGCGCGAATACGCGTGGCGCATGACCGAAACCGGAAAAAAACGCGAAGTACTTGACATTTTTATGTATTTTTTATAGTCTTTAAGTCCCGTTACTTAATACATTTTAAAAACTGAGGTTTTTAAAAATAATTGAAAGGTTGTTGATATGAAGACAGTATTTGCAAAACCCGCGTCAGTAGAACGAAAATGGTTTGTTATTGACGCTGAAGGAAAAATCCTGGGCAGGGTGGCAGCTAAGGTTGCTTCCATTGTTAGAGGGAAAAATAAGGCTATTTTTGTACCCCATCAGGAAGTTGGGGATTTTGTTGTTGTTATAAACGCGGATAAAATCGCTGTAACCGGAAGAAAAGCGGAACAAAAGATGTATTATCGCCATTCCGGCTATGTCGGCGGTTTAAAAACCAATAGTTTCGAAAAATTGATGGAAAAGCACCCAACACAGCCGCTGGAACTTGCCATTAAAGGAATGCTCCCAAAAGGTCCACTTGGCAGAAAAATGGCAAAAAACGTAAAACTTTACGCGGGAACCGAGCATCCGCATAACAGCCAAAAACCAGTGGCAATAGATTTATAAAGGACAGATTAAAATGATTAAAAATCTTGGAATAGGTACAGGAAGAAGAAAAACATCAGTCGCCAGGGTCTATATCCGTGACGGAAGCGGTAAAATCGTAATTAATGGCAAGGAATTAAATGTTTATTTTCCACAAAGTGAACATGTTTTAATTGTCAGACAACCCTTAATGGTTACCTCCAGCGAAAATAAATTTGATATCGTGATCAATGTCTACGGCGGTGGCTGTAACGGTCAGGCAATCGCTTGCCGGCACGGGCTTTCAAGAGCGCTTTGCCAGGTTGACCAGGCAAACTACGCGAGTCTGCGAGCCAACGGTTACCTTACACGCGATCCTCGCATGGTTGAACGCAAGAAGTACGGACAACCCGGAGCCAGAAGACGCTTCCAGTTCTCCAAACGCTAGTTACAGATTATCCTCACACGGAGGCACGGGGACACGGAGAGCTCAGAGTTATAAAGAAATCTTTATTTTAATAACTAGAAATCTTGGGTTATTATCTAAATATTTATAGGAATTAAAGTTAAGATAACAAACAACAACTCCGTGCCTCTGCGTCTCCGTGTGATTTTATGGCAA
>WQXE01000214.1 GCA_009784995.1 Treponema sp.
ATCAAGCCCGTCTTTAAAACAGCGCATATAAAGATCTGCATGAGTATCTGGCGAACGAAATTCCCAGGCGATACCAGTCCACTGAAAAACGCTTCCAGGCGATCTGTTATTTACTAAAGCGATCGCAAGAACATAATCACCTTGTCTTGCTTGTACCTGACCCTGTACGGGACCTTTAATTATTAAAACGGTAGCTGTTTCGTCTAACGCGTTTACAGTACCCAAATATCTTGGAGCGTAACTATTAAGATTTTTTGTTATGGAAAGTGTTGACGAATAAACTCCGCCTTTATATCCGGCACGCACAGTAATGTTATTTACATCCGTTAGCTCCGCATCGGCATCTACTGTTATAAGCCCATTTTCGTCTATATTAATTCCCGCCGGTGCCGCGGGAAGAGAAAATGTTACATCTGATAAAAGAGAGTTCCACTGAAGCAGTCTGGCTTGAACCGTTAACGGTAAAAGACTCGCAAGAATGTTACCGTCTCCGTCTGTTTCAAGGACAATGTTTTGCGGTGTAAGAGCGAGCCAAATAGGAGTAATATCTTCAGTACCGCGCTGTGCCTTGATTCTTACGGGAGAACCCCATGCGCCGCTGTCGATAGATTCCGCTATTTTTGTCGATTGCCATATCGATCTGAATGTTTGTACAAGATGCCATCCTTCGTCTTGCCCATCATCTACGGGTGTTGGAGGTTCTTCCTCGCTGTCATGAAAAACCGCGAAGCTGCGCCAGTTGTTTGTATTTACCACTCCTGAATCTACAGCGCCGGAAACAGGAGTTATTTTATTTTCAAACTCGGGTAAAATAAAATCCGGTGAATCAACTTTAAATATTTCCGGGCTGTACTCGACACACGTAAGAGACGCTGAAAGATTTTGCCCTGGTTGAATGTCGATAATTATTAAATCAAGAGCTTCATAACCCCTAACTCCAAACGCGTAGATATCGCCGGGCTTTGGAGCGTTTTTTAAATCTATCAGTTCTGTAAATAAAATTATGTTTAAAGGCTCATAGTAAACATTATCTTCGTCTATAGCTTTCATTTCTCCGATAAAGGGTTCATAAAGTTTTTCGACATCTTCGCTTGGAAAATAAGTTATCGATTTCTCGCGTCTTATACCGGGATTGTATACGACATCTTTCATAATAATAGTTCCGTTCGATAACCTGATTCGCACGGCGTGCTGCCTGCCTTCGGTCATAACTACGGGTTCGTCCGTATCGATGCCGACACAAACACCGTCTACTATTATTATTCCTTTAATTCTTCCTTGCACGGATCCGGTAAGAGCGACGTCACCCGCGTATTGAATCCAGTCGCCTTTGTTTACAATAAGGTATTCGATATCTACATCAATGGAATGTACGAACGGTCGATTCTTAAGACAGGCATAATTGTACATGCCAATTTTTCTTACCTGCTTTGAGTTTGTAATTCCCCAAAGATCCACTTTTTGAGTCGTTTCCGGTTCTTTTATAAAATTTCCGTCAGGAGTGTTGTAAACTGTCAATTCGTTTTGAGCGAAGCCCGCGTCCTCGTCAATGTAGCGTAACGATATGGCATCGGGGATATCGGCTTTAAACATCGTAACGCTATAGTTTATTGTATTTTTAGGAGTGAAAAGCTGCATATGCGTAGGACGTTCAATATCTTGTACGATACTTATTTTTGAATCAATACGCAGGATGTCCGCTCTGGCAGTACTGCCGATCATGCGAATTAATTCAGCGATCGTTACCGATTCCGAAAGATAAGCGTTACACGAATAATCATGTTCTTCACACCAGATATAAAACGCTTCTATTGCTTGCCAATCAAGATCATCAGGTTCTACTACCTGCTGCGCGGCTCTTCCGCGCAAAGCGTAAAGCAGCATTGCGGCGGGGTTTCTTGTTTCTGTAACGTTAAGCCAATAAAGCGGACCCGTTCCAATTTTTGAATATATTGGTAATTTTGATCGCGCGATATAATTAAAACTGTCAATAACGCCGTTTAGTTTGGCTGTCGCCATAACACGCAGCGCTATTATCGTTAAATCTTTTTGTCTTTCTGCTTTTATCGGACGCTTTGATTTAAAAGAACGAATCGAGCCAATATGAACTTGATCGATTACTTTTGCATCGGACGAATCGGTTGTTATACGTTCTATTTTTATAGTGTATTGTCCTTTTGTAAGTCCTTCTCTTGTTATCTGAAACCTTCTGGTTTTTAATTCCGCGAATGATATAACATTGGAAGAACCGTTAAAATTCCCAAGTAATTGATAAGCGCTGTCGGGATCGTCGGCGGATTTATACCAGGCTCTTACTTCTACCGAAGCCGAAACAAGATCGCCGTCATCATTATACATTCCCAATCCACTGTGAAAAAATATATCGACGTTAATCCTGTCGGTATTATTTGGAGTGGTACGGATTATTTCACCGGGAATTTTATTATTATCTGTGCCGTCGATTTCCTTTTTAAGCGGAGCGTTAAGCGCGTCTTCATGTACGCATCTTGGATATATATTCGAGTTTTCCCCGTTTTGCAGTATTTCAAGCTTTATAACAGGATCCGCGCCGAGTAGAATTTGTTGAATATTTTTAGTTCTGGAAAAATCGATTAACGGAGTTTCGCCTAACTTAAAGCTGTCAATGTCAATTGTATAATCCTTATATCCGCCGC
>WQXE01000215.1 GCA_009784995.1 Treponema sp.
ATTGTTTTTATGGATCACATGATGCCGAAAATGGACGGCATCGAAACAGTAAAATATATGCGCGAAATGGGATATACACATAACATAATCGCTCTTACCGCCAATGCTTTAATTGGACGAGAGGAAATGTTTTTACAAAACGGTTTTGACGCTTTTATTTCCAAACCGATTGATTCGCGTAAATTAAATTTTATATTAAATGAATTTATACGGAACAAAAAACCGCGCGAAGTTGTAGAAGCCGCAAGAAACGAGCAGAGAGAAGGAAAGATTAAAGACGACGGTTCAATTAAAACAAATTCGTCTGATATTATTAAATCTTTTTTAAGAGACGCGAAAAATGCTGTTAATGTACTGGAAACCCTAACCACAAAAATCGATAATCTTGCTGATGACGAAGTATATATGTATATTATTACCGTGCATGGAATGAAAAGCGCTTTAGCCAATGTAGGTGAAAAAGAATTGTCCGGTATCGCTTTTAAACTGGAACTTGCGGGAAAGGATCGTAATTTTTCATTAATTACAAATAATACCCAAACATTTATTGATTCGTTAAAATCCTTAATAGAAAAATATAAACCAGCTGAAAGTGAAAGTAATGTAGTATTGTCGGATGATGATTTTATTTATCTGCGTGAAAAATTAACAGAATTAAAAACTTCATGTGAAGCGCTTGATAAAAAATCCGCGAAGGCGGTATTAAAAGAAGTAAAAGAAAAACTTTGGCTGCCCCATATCGATACAGCCCTTGATAATATTGCCGTTCATTTATTGCACAGCGAATTTAATGAAGCCGCGGGTATTGCGTTTAAGACAGCTCAGCTTTAATAACACCAGGTCTTATTAAACCAGCGTTTAAAGTCCCGCAGCGTATTCCTTCGTTTATTGCTGTTTTGAAATCCGCTCCGTTTTCAAGTGCGGAAGCGAGCCCTGCAGTAAATGCATCCCCGCAGCCGATTGTGTTTACAGCTTTTACTTTTGGAACTTCAATCTCGTAAAAATTTTCTTTTTCAGCGGCTAATATCTTCTTATCGCCGTTAGTAAGAATTATACGGCAATTATGTTTCTGAGCAATTTCCAAAACCAATTCGCGTAATTTTTGCGGATCATTTGTTCCAATCCCGAATGTCGCGATAAATTCTTCCATGTTCGGCTTTATCACATCAGGTTCGTATTTTAAGCTGTTAATTAAATCATTACCTCGAATATCAAGAATGACAAACAATCCTTTTTCTTTTGCTTTTTTTACCATGTAGGGAATTACATTGTCGGAAAAACCCGCGGCGTTTTTGCCGGAGATTATTAAGTGAGAAAGACCTCTCGCAGAGGCGTCGAACCTAAGGTTCGCAAGGCGCAAAGAAGAAGATTTTAAGGATGAATTATTTTCAAGCAAATTATCGAATTTATCAAGTATCTTCGGTTCAGTTTGAGGATCAACAGTTTGTGACTCTTCTACTAATTCAGTTACACAATTATCGTTTTCGGTGAGCAATGTATAACAAAAACGGATTTGACTGTTACTTTCTACCCATTGGACATCAAGTCCGTCTTGCTCGCATAACGAAAGGAATAACGGGCGCATATCGCCGCCAAGCTGGGTTAAATGCACGGCTTTTTTTCCAAGCTGTGTAAGGACACGGGTAACATTTATACCCTTGCCGCTTACATCAAGGCGGTGTTCGCCTGTTCGGTTAACAGCACCCGATGTTACCGAAGAAAATTGAAGAGTTTTTTGTAAAGTGGGATTAAGACAAACGGTCAGAAACATATATAAAATTTCCTCTCGCAGAGGCGCGGAGATCGCAGAGTTGTTATTCGTAATCTCACTGTATTACCTCAAAGAAATCTTTAATATGAAATTCTATGTTATATAAAATTCTATATTCCCTTTGCGTCCTCTGCGCCTTTGCGTTCTCTGCGAGAAATATTCCGAGTTTATTTCACTCTCTTATATGTTTTAATTTCCTGATGCAATCTTGTCGCAAGTTCGGCGCGGGGTATACGCACTTGCTCCATAGAATCACGGAAGCGCAATGTTACAGTTCCGTCTTCTTTAGACTGATAATCCACCGTGACACAGAAGGGAGTGCCGGCTTCATCTTGTCTGCGGTAACGTCGCCCAATCGCTCCCGATTGATCATAATCTGTGGCATAATCATCCTGCAGCTCTGTGCGGATATCCTGCGCAAGCTCTGCAAGCCCGTCTTTTTTCATCAACGGTAAAATCGCGACTGTAATCGGAGCGAGGTCTGGATGGAAACGTAACACTGTACGCCAGTCATCATCATTGCCTTTGTCGGCGACTTGTTCTTCATCGTAAGCGTCGCAGAGAATCATCAACAAGTTGCGTGTAAGACCTGCCGAAGTTTCAATGATGTACGGAATGTAGCGTTCATTATTATTGTCCTGATCGATGTACTGCATATCTTTGCCGGAGAATTCGCTGTGGCGGCCAAGATCGTAATCGGTGCGATTGTGTACGCCTTCAAGTTCTCGCCAGCCCATCGGGAAAAGGTACTGTATGTCGTAGGCGTCTTTGGCGTAATGCGCAAGTTCGTCAGCATCGTGCTGATGCCAGCGCAGATGATCCATTTTTACGCCGAGTTTTTCGTAATACGCCCAGCGTTGTTTTTTCCATTCGTTAAACCATTCTTC
>WQXE01000216.1 GCA_009784995.1 Treponema sp.
CCGCCGAAATGACACTTTATTGGCGCAGTAAAGGAAAGAGTCTGCTTGATCGCCTTGACGAACTTTACGCTATTTGCGGGTTTTGGCAGGAACTGGCAGTTTCCAAATATTTCCAGGGACCGCAAGGACCTTCGATAATGAACGGTATAATGGAAGAATATCGAAAAAATCCGCCTAAAACACTTGGCGGAATAGAAATTACAAAAGTCCGTGATATTAAAAACGGCGCGGACGACCTGCCTCCTAGCGATGTTTTACAATTCTTCTTAAAAGACGGAACAATCGTAAGCGCGCGCCCTAGTGGCACAGAGCCAAAAATTAAATTTTACGCCACCTGCTGTGCGGAAGTCGGTTCAGGCGGACTTGACGCCGCGAAAGCTGAAGCCGCCAGAAAACTGGACGCGATTAAAAAGGATATCCGAGCAGTTATTGGGGATTGATGTAAAGTAAACGTTATTAACTGCTACATTTATACCTACGTTTAAATGTAGCGGTTTGTTTTTTCAGGAAATTCCTGTGTTACAGATTATAACTTATTTCCTTCTATATATGCAAGGCAATAAAAACTTTTTCAAAATTTATCAATTGAACAATAACTGCTACATTTAAAGGTACGTTTATTTGTAGCAAAAAGGATTTTACTTATGAAAAAGAAAATTTTATTAGTGCTGGTTTTGGTTGCGCTTGTTTCTACAGGGGTTTTTGCGCAATTTGCGCTTGAAGGTAATCTTAATTTTAGCGGTCAAAATTTTACACAATCTATTGGAATCACGTATGCTCTCCCAGAGTTTGATATTCTTGCAGGTCTTAATTTTGGTTTTTATAGTGTAAAAGTAAAAGTTGCTGGTATCTCTTCCAGCGATAGTGATGCTTTTTTTGGTTTATACGGAGGAATTGCGCCAAGAGTAGTTGAATCGGATAATTGGACTCTATCATTGCCAATGCTCGCGAATCTATCTTCATATCTAGATGTTTTTGCTTTTGGTCTAACGGCTGGCGCAAGAATGGAATATTCACTATCACAAAATTGGAGTATTTTTGGTGGTTTAGCTTTAAATATTTTTACATGGGTTGGACAAGAAGAATCCCAAGAAATAATGGGTTACATTATATCTTATAAAATTGATGCCACTGCTATTTTTGACGGCGGTTTTATCCAATTTGGAGTAAAATACTCTTTCTAAATTATCTAAAATAGTTGGCAGTTACCTTTAAATGGTAATTGTCAATTAAGGATGAATTTGCCAAATTCCCCTTTTTTTTTACAAGTATTATGTTATATTATTTTATTATGAGGTCTCGTTTTGTTTTTCCCATAATATTAATATTTGTTTCCTTTTTTCTTTCATCTTGTTCCATTAATAAGATGGCAATGAACATGATTGCCGACGCGCTTACAGGAGAGGGGAACGCCGATGTTTTTACAGGCGATTCTGACCCTCAACTGGTTGGAGACGCTATCCCCTTTGCCATTAAAATGTACGAAGCTCTTCTTTCCCAAAACCCCAACCATCAGGGATTAATTAACACAACAGGTTCAATGTTCGTAATGTACGCCAACGCCTTTGTTCAGGGTCCCGCGGAAATGCTGCCACAGCTTAGGTACCAGGAACGCGAAGCCGCTTTAAACCGCGCGAGAAACTTGTACCTAAGAGGGTTTGATTTACTTTATAGAGGATTGGATTTAAAATATCCCGGTTTTTCATCTTCTTTCCAAAATGGCCGTTTACCCGAATATTTATCCAGAATGAAAAAAGCCGATGTGCCGGCTTTGTATTGGTCCGCGGCGGCAGGTTTATCGGCGTTTTCGCTCAATCCGTTTGACTTGGATTTGGGAATGAGGATTCTCGAATTTTACGCGATGGTTGAACGCGCGTACGAACTCGATCCGAATTTTAATCAGGGAGCGCTTGATGAATTTTTATTGATTTTTCACGCTTCCATTCCGTATGGTATGGGCAGTGACAGTTCCAAAATCGACGTTCATTTTCAACGAGCAGTTGAAAAGTCAGGAGGAACTTCCGCCAGCGCTTATGTCGCTTACGCGCAAGCGGTTTGCGTTCCCGCTCAAAATTATGATAAGTTTAAAGAAATGCTCGATTTGGCAATCGCTATTGATGTTGATGTTAACCCGTCAAACCGGCTGGTAAATATTATATCGCAGCAAAAAGCGCGATTTCTTTTAGACTCGGCTTCCCGTTTTTTTATCTTCTTTGGTTCAGATGACGATTGGGATGACTGGGATGATTAATAAAAAATATTCCAATTATTATAGGAGTGATTTATGAAAACTTTTAACAGGCACAAACTTCAATTTATTATTTTTGTTTTGATGATCTTTTTTATTTTATGTCCTGTTTTTGCGCAAAGAGATAGACCAATGACAATAAGACTCGCTTCGCTTGTTCCTGAAAACACAGCGTGGGGTCAGGCGATTAACCGCATGGCGGCGGAATGGAATCGCGTAACAGACGGTTTAATTACTGTTACTGTATTTCACGGCGGAACCGCGGGTGATGAATCTCAGGTTTTATCTTTGCTTAGAAGCAATCAAATCCAGGCTGCTGTTTTTACCAGCATGAAATTATATTTGATTACACCGAAAATAATGGTAATAAGGTACCCTTTTCTTATAAGGAATGAAGCA
>WQXE01000217.1 GCA_009784995.1 Treponema sp.
ACAATCGATTAAGCAATTCCTCTTGCATCTTTTTCTTCTTCGTTTTGCACTTTTGCTTTTAATAGTTCCAAAAACTTGTCGAGTAAATCTACAGTCGCTTCCATCCAGCATGTGACCATCATTCCGGCAAGCTCGCCCGAATAACCTTTTTGTTTTGCCGATTCTTTGTACTTTAAAGCTTCGTCTATTAAAAAACGCATTTGCTTTAATTCACGCCAGCCGGCAGGTATTACCGAAAAACCTTTTTCTATAAAAGTTTCGATTCCCGGAAATCCCTTTTCGTTTATTTCATAATGCCAGTCGGTTATAATGATGTCTTTTGGAATCATGTCGATTGCTTTCCAAGTTCCCCAAATATCGCCTTCCCACGCGTGATATCCGCAAGCGTCAGCGTTATTTAAACGGTCTCCCCACATCAACATCTTCCAGCCTTTTTCTTTTACGATATGATCGTAAAGGATGTTTACAGTACGCGCGAAAAGATACGGTCTTGTTTTTCCCGAACAGCGAGGACATGTGGATTCCGCCAAAGAAAATACTTCGTCCATGCCGACATGCAAGTAATCCGTGCCAAAGTCTTCCATTATTTCGTCCATCATCGGGAAAACATATTTGTACACATCGTCATTTGACGCGCACCAGCTGTGGCAGTAAAATGCCAAATCGTGAGTTTTGGGATCGCCGTCGTCTGGCATGTATGGTGTCTCGTCAAATTCTGGATGAAGTTCCAATAGTTTATTTTTGTCAAAGCGCCAGCCCTGATGCCCAAGACACATAAATAAAGGCATGATTTTTATACCCGCTTCTTTCGCGGCGGCGCCGACTTTCCGCGCTTCGTCTCTTCCAAAACTGCCATCCGCGAGTTCCGGGAAACAACGGTAATTGTATCCCGGATTAAACTCAATGCATAATAAATTGACACCTAACGGCGCTAATCCCTCTTTTATGTATTGAACCAATTTGTCCGTAATACTTGCGTCTTTAACGCGCAAATGAACCGCTTTAATCATAAATACTCCTTAAGTATCTTTCTATAATGTAGACACATTATAGAAAGATTTCCTTATTTATCGCATTTTTGTTGCCTTTAGGCAACAAAATGCAAGGTCTGTTCACAAAGTAACCGACTTTGTGGACAGACCCTATTTGCTTAACGCCGCGACTGCCGCGCCGAAAAGACTTGCCTGTTCTACGGGTGAAACAACATAAGGACGAGGTTTGTCGGCAAAAAGCATTTGATGCAGATGTGATTCAAGACAGCGGCGCATTCCCTTGCATTTTAAAAATGTTGTTCCTTCAACCGCGATACGTACAGGTGAATATGGCTCATAACAGGGATTCATCTGTTCTACCGTTGCTGCCAGGATTGCCGCTGAAAATAACGCGCCTCTTTCAATTATTATTGACGACAGATATTGAATGGCGGCTATTGCGTCAGTTTCGTCTGCCGAAAATAATGAACCTAAAGGTCCCTGCGCGTTAAGCGGAGCGCAGCAGAATTCATTTAACACTTTTGTTTCAAGATGAGGTAACGCCATTATTTCCTGAGACTTTTTAAATTGTATAACTTTATCTTTTATCGCTTGTTTTATTATATGCAAAGTTAAAGGACCCAAATACGCGCCAGAAACCGCTTTTTCAAGATGATAACATCCGGGGTTTTTTGTTGTATTGTCATATTCTATATCAAGCTGCCCTCGATTGCGAACTTTAAAATTTCCTGTTTCACATACTACAATTTGCGGAGATGATATTGAATTAAAATTTATTTTTGGAATACAAGTTTCCGGATACGCTGTGTTAAAACCGGTTCCTAAAATAAAACCGATTACAGGACCAGCTTCTACCGCAAAATCGCTTCGGGTACGTTCCAGCTCTCCGTCCGGAGAAATTGAAGCGACACCGGAAAGTAAAGTCGCGACAGTGTCGTTTAACATTACGATAGGACCGTCGTATACGCAGCCTTTTGCCGCTAGCGCTTCCCGCAACCCTTTGCCGATTTCCTTTCCGATAACTTCCGGAGCGTCTACTTCTTTACTGAATGATAAAAGAATACCGTCTGCATCGGCGGTTATTTCCATTGGATAGGAAAAGGTAAAACCAATTCCTTCTACAGGTGTTTCTTTGAGCAGGGGAATTGTAACATCGGCAATAGTGCCGAAAAAATCTTTTGCGCTTACATGACCGTTTGTGCCGGGCATCGATGATTTATTTGTTCCTTTCGCGACAGCTTCGCCGTTTTCGTTAAAATACACAAGGCTGGTACGCAGATTTGTGCCGCCCGCGTCCAGAGCGAGAACTGTTTTCCCCGCCGGTATTCTGGTAACTGGAGTTATATAAGACGGAATCATCGCGAGGCTGGAACTTTTGTTTTCCAACCCGCGCTGCATTTCGACCTGCATTTCTTTTACTAAAGCAACAGGGTTAATGCCGTCGTAATGAAAGCCGTAATATCGCGCGAAACCGGATAATTCTTCAGCGTTAAATTTGCTCATTTTTTTCTCCTGATGTAAATATAAAACATTAGTTATTTTATCATGTATTATGGTAAATATCAATTAATTGTTTGTTATTTCGAAAGCTCTTTTTACAAGGTCA
>WQXE01000218.1 GCA_009784995.1 Treponema sp.
TCTTTTTATCATTAACAGTCCATTCATAGTAATCATTGAAAGCTGTTTCATTGGCGAAGGTTGTCTTCATTAAATCATGGATTCCATTTCTTCTGTACTCATTGTATGAACATTTCGTCCATGTTTCATATCATCAACAGCCCTGATTAAATGTTCACGATTTGCTTCATTTGACAACAAATATTCCGTTTCATCCAACACTTCTTCAACTGTTATGGCTATTTCTTTTCCAAAAAATAACTGTTTTAAATTCATAAAAAAATTGTCATTAAGCTCTTCAGGTTTAAGCCGATAGGTTACATCCATTAATTCTTCTCCTATAATTAAGAATACCATAATTTAATTATTTTTTCTACATTTTAATCTGCGTTCCATGTTTTCAAACCATTTTTATAATTCTTTCCTTCAACTTATCCAGCCCCGTACCATTTTTTGCGGAGACAGCGATACTACCGGGGAAGCGGTTTAAAAGTTCTTCGATTGAATTTTCAGAATTGTCAATTGTTCGTTTATCATCTATTTTATCAATTTTATTTAAAATCGTAATTACAGGTATTTCCTGGGCGCCAAGCTCTCTAAGAACAGAAAGACTGGTTTCGTTACAGCTTTCGATGTCAGGTTCGGATGCGTCAAGAATGTGTAAAATAATATTTGCCTGCGCCGCTTCTTCCAATGTTGAACGAAAGGCTTTTATTAAAGTGTGCGGAAGGTCGCGGATAAAACCGACGGTATCTGTTAAAAGGACAGTTACATCGGGCGAAGGCTGAAAACGGCGGGTTACGGCATCAAGGGTGACAAAGAGTTTATCCTCAGCTTGAACATCAGCGCCTGTAAGTGTATTTAAAAGGCTGGATTTCCCGGCGTTTGTATAACCGACAATCGCGCATACAGGCACATTATTTCGCTCCCTTTGGCGCCTTTGATTCTGCCTTTGCTTGCGTATCTGTTCAATTTCTTTTTCCAGTAAGGTAATGCGTTTTTCGATCTTTCGGCGGTCGGTTTCAAACTTGGTTTCGCCTGACCCCTTTGTTCCATAACGCCCGCCTCGCTGGCGCGATAAATCAATATATTTATGAGTTAATCGGGGTAAAAAATACGAAAGTTCGGCTAATTTTACCTGTAATTCGGCTTCTCTTGTGCTTGCTCTGTCGGCGAAAATACGGATTATAAGCTCCTGACGGTCTAAAACAGGGATTCCCGATAATTCTTCCCAATTTCTTTGCTGGGAAGGGCTTAAATAGTCCTGAGACCTTGAATTTTGTGTAGTTTTTTGCGAATTCCAGTCAAAAACTATCAAATCTACGCCTAAATCGGCTGCTTTTTGCGAAATTTCTTCGGCTTTTCCGCTGCCTACACCGAATTTAGAGCTTTTTTCACGAACACGCGCTTTTACATGGTCAACGACTTCCAGTTCGAGGGTTTGGCAGAGCCCGACAAGTTCCCTGCATCGGGATTCATCGGATTTCTCGCCGCCAAGAATGCTTACAAGCAGAGCTTTTTTTTGTTTTTCCTGTGTTTCATACAGTTTAGCCATGTAAGCATATTATATATCACTTGCCAAATTTTACCAATTATATTAAAATGAACAAGGAGCGAAAAATGGCTGAAGACCTAATGGACAAAGTTTTTTCATTTTTTTCCGGCGACGGTTTAACTGATGATAAACAGAACATGCTTAAAGCTATCGCGAAAGAACTAAGTCATAGTAAATACGCCAAATTTTTCCGTGTAAGGTCTGAAGAAGCCGATCCATCATTTCTTTCATTTCTTTTTTCTGTATATAAAAATATTTATTCCATCAAATTATTCATGAAAGATGAAATAAAAATGGCTAAATTCAGGCATTTAACCGTCGAATCATGTATCGATAATAATATCAAAGAAACATTAACCAGATTAAACGCGGCTTCATTGGACGAAAAAGCGAAAACAATGTCAGGAGAAGCTTTAATAGCGGCAATTCAAGCTGATATCGATATACTGAAAAAACAATTTGATTATAGCCAGATAAAAACTGTTAATCATCGTTATGAACTTGCTTCGGCGTTAAATCAATTTGTAAAGTACAATTTCGCGGGGTTTTTTAAAAAGTTCGACCCTCATTTCGCGGACGGCAGTTTTATCGTCGAGCCGAAGTTCCAGGCTGTAAAAGCGGTTTTAATTATTGACCAAATAGGTGAGTTTTTAACAGTTACTCACGCGTTAAAACCGGAAGAAGACTGGAATAGTATTTTAGACCTTATAAAAGGTATAGAAGGTCAGGAGCTTGTAATCCCTGAACAATTTAACGCCATGATTAAAACCCTGCGCGAAATACACACATCAAAAATACTGGAATTAATGGTGCAATATACCCTGCGAAACCCAGTATGGCAGTGGAAACATTTATCAACTCATGAAGCTGTTGGAGAAGCCTGGTTAGAATCAAAAGTATCAGAAGCGCAAGGATATATCGCTAAAATAAATAACGCCAAGAAAAACAGCCAGATAAACGCTCTTACCAAGCAAATCTTTGAATCCGCGGACCTTACAAGGCTGGAAAATTATACAGTTCA
>WQXE01000219.1 GCA_009784995.1 Treponema sp.
CAGCGCGCGTTCTGTGTCATAAAGATATTGCAGAGTAATATCGGGGTTGTAATAGGGATTCCCCTCGGGAAAAATATAAAGTTTAGGTTCGGCAAGGCCGCGAAACACCTGCATATTTATTCTTTCGCGGTTTAAAAGACAGCTCATTGCCTGGCGAAATTCTTTTTGCGTAAACCACTGATACTGGGGTTTACGGCTGTTTACAGGATTTTGGTTAAATGTCCAAAAAGAAGTATTCAGGGCTCCTTCCGAATTAAAAACCGTATAGCTGCCGTCGTTCCTGTGTACCAGAGCGTCAAGATCTTCGGGGCGAAGAGTATATGAATCTGTTTCTCCGTTTCTAAAAAGAAGAAGCTCTGTGTTTTCATCGGGAATAATGCGGAAAATTAATTCTTCGGTATATGGCAAAGATAAATTTTTAGAATCTTTTCTCCAGTAATCGGGATTGCGTTTGTACACAAGCCTTTGTCCCGGAGTATATTCAACCAAAAACCATTCGCCCATAGAAGGAATAGTTTTGGGATCAATCGCGACGCTTAAAATATTTCTGACGCCGTCAATACCGTTACTGGTTTTTGCGGGTTCAAATAAATGCTTCGGCCCAAAATCCATGGTTGTCGACAGCAGCGGATCGGCTATAATCCGCGGAAAATGAAAGGCAAAAGTTAAATCGTCTATTTTGTTAATTGTAATTCGCTCTTGGCTTCCGTTCGGCATTATTAAAAATTGTCCAGTGTAACCCGAGCTGTTAAAGGCTTTATCGCCTTCTATTTCGTCGTACCAAAAAATAACATCATCGCTTGTTACTTTTATCTTTTGGTTTGAATTATAATAACTCCAGTAAAGATCGTTACGAAGGGTGTATATTACCTGCAAACTGTCTTCTTTTTCGTTTATAACTATTCTTGCAGACGCGATATTATCTTTCCATTCGCGTTTGTGAAAATCGTATTCCAGAAGGTAAGCTGTCATTCTTCTAACTACTACAGAAGTTGCGCTGTCCTGTTCGGCTATAAGGTGGTTAAAACTTTTTGGGTCGCTTTTAATAATCCCGGTCCAGCTGCCGCCTGATTTGCCCGGTAAAAAAGCTTCTCCCCGCCATGGTTTACTGACCGTTTTTTCCAGAAGTTCAGCCAGCCCTTTGGGGTTAAAGTCTTCAAAATCTTCAAGGGACATCTCTATGTATCTTTTGCAGGAAAAACAAAAAAGGCACAAAAAAACCAGCAATATTGAAATGTACTTCATACTGTTATAATAAATAAAAAATGCGTTTTAAGTCAATAAAAGACAATCTTGTAAAATATTTAATTTTAAGATAGTATATATTATTGACAAGCCAGGAGGGAACCGTGAAAGATGAAAATCTGGAAGTTAATCAGTCCATAGAGGGAAATATATGCAAATTTTACGCAAAGGGAAGGGTAGATTCCAATACTTCGGATGTGCTTCAGTTTAAGCTGGATAAAGCCATAAAAGAAGGGCATATAAACATAATTCTTAACATGGCGCAAATTGAATATCTTAGCTCTATAGGAATTAGAGTAATTTTGAGTACATATAAGCAGGCGGCATCGGCAGGCGGTTCGTTTTATATCGAAAGCCCGTCCGAGATTGTCAGAAACGTAATGGGAATGGTCGCCCTAAAACAAATGCTTCTTACATGAAGATGATTTCCCCATGAAGATGCTCTCCCTAAGAATAAAAATTCTTGCCATCGTTCTTGTTTTTCCCGCTCTTCTGGGAGCGGCTTTTGTGATCTATTCGCTGTCAATAACCGTAAATTACAAAAAACTCCGCCTTGAAGGGATCGAAAATCTAACGGGTTATGAGACGGAAAAAGTTAACAAGATAATATCAGAAATTGAACGAAGCGCGGTATTTTACGCCATTGGCGGAAAAATTACCTACGAAGCTGGGCTTGAAACGCTTGGCGAAACCATATCGGTTGATTATTTAACCGGTTTTCCAACCGCTGTTGGCGCGGGTTTTTGGTACGAACCTTATGCGTTTAAAAAAGATCAAAAACGCGCAGGTTTTTATGCATTCTATGATAAAGCTAAAGGACACGCTCGCCTTGATGAATCTTTTTTTATGGACTTTTATGATTATCATTCAATGAGCTGGTACCGCGAAATAGCCGAAAACATTACGCAGCCGCATCAGGTTGTATGGACAAAACCGTATGTCGATGATTCCGGTTCTTTCAGTTTGATGATAACCGCAGGCTGCGGCGTCTTTAACGAAGACGGCAAACTCATTGCCATTTCTACGGTTGACTGGGAAATAGACGGAATTATAAAACAACTATTAAATATAAATCCAACAAAAAACAGCTTTGTACTGCTAAGCGTACCGGATAAAGATTATATTATTTCCGGCGCGCATTCAAATTATTTTACAGGGGATTCTGTTTTAAATATCCCATGGGACATATTCGCGGATTCTTTTAATATAAACGGCGTTAATTATATTTCTTTTGGCAGATTTATGG
Organism: Treponema sp.; assembly: GCA_009784995.1. GTDB lineage: Bacteria > Spirochaetota > Spirochaetia > Treponematales > Breznakiellaceae > WQXQ01. The sequence goes on from WQXE01000219.1 coordinate 2,492, forward strand.
ACAACGGCTGGTATTTGAATATTAATATTCCGGAAAACGAAATTTTTAACGAAG
>WQXE01000220.1 GCA_009784995.1 Treponema sp.
CAGTCTTTCACAAGACGAACTTGCGCTTCGTGTCGGAAAAAACCGTTCGACTGTCGCAAACGCGCTGCGTCTTTTAAAACTGCCTGTAGAGATTCAAAAAAATATCGAAGAAGGTAAAATCAGCTCCGGGCACGCGAGAGCTTTACTATCTGTTACAAATACAAAATCAAGAGAAAAATTATTCCGTGAAATTCTTTCCAGTGATGTTTCCGTAAGAGAAGCCGAAAAACGCGCGGCATCATTGAACGCGTCCGAAGAAGGCGGCAAGAAAAACGCGGCAGGTAAAGATGGCAACAAAGGATCAAAGCGCCCGCCCGAAGTAGACGCCATGGAAGAAAAGTTTATCGGAAGGCTTGGAACTAAAGTTGTAATAGAGGGTGACCTTAACAAAGGCCGTATTCATATAGATTATTATTCGATGGAAGATTTAGAAAGACTGTATGAAATATTTTGCGCCAAGTAAACGTGGTCTTTAAATAATTTTACAACCAGAAACGGATTCCAATTTCTATAGGAATAAACCCTTGAGGGAATTCCATTCCACCGCTTCCGTGAGTCCAGAACGCGAGTCCTATACTTGGAGCTATATTACCAAAAACTTCTAATACTTCTATTGGCTGCCATGTTATACCTATTGGAAGTCTCGCGCCAAAACTAATGACAGCTTCGCTTCCTAACGCGAAGCTTCCATAACCGCCAATTCCTAAAAACCATCCAAGTGTAGGTACAATTGGTCCGCCAAGAATATATGTATCACCTTGAAGACCTAATATTAATGGATCTGAAACACGCGCGGATATTCCCCAAAATATAGGTATATCGGGTAATTTTAATGATAAGGCCGCGCTGTTGGAAAATGAATTATCACTTCCAAGACTAATACTACCACCCCAAAGAATTCCAATCCCAAAACCATTTGGGTGGACACCTTGAGCGAATACTGTGCCTGATACTAATATAGCTGCCAAAACAAAAACTAATAATAATTTCTTCATTATTATAAACCCCTTTTAAACTGCTATACTAAAGTATATATGACTAATTCCTTTCGTCAAGAGTTGGACATAAACGCAGGACTATCATATACGTCAACATTTTCTTTCTTCTTTAAAAAAGCGCAAACCCAATATGTAAACGGTGTCGCGAGAATCTCTATGCCGCATTTTAAAATATAATTTGTTATTACAAGTGACCAGAAAATCTCCCAGCCAAAAACACCTGTAAGGGTCGCTATCAATACAAAAACGATTGTATCCAATCCTTCGCCTATCAGCGAAGATCCTATTGTACGCACCCAAAGTTTGCGTCCTTTCATTTTTACTTTAAGTTTTGATAAAATTTTCGCGTTGGAAAACTCACCCACAAGATACGCGGATAAACTGGCAAGAACAATTCCGCCGTAACTCATTCCGCCAAGGATGCCGTTGTATGCCTTGCTTCCAACTTCTGCTTCCCAAAACGCTTCACCGGGCATTATTCCGATTAAAAAGAAAACCGCAGTGGTTAAAAGCATTGCCGCGAAACCTGTCCAGATAACACGTCTTGCTGTTTTAAATCCGTAGACTTCGGTTAAAACATCGCCCAGTACATAAACCAGCGGGAATAAAAGAGTGCCGCCGTCAAAGGCAAGCGGAATGGAATAGATTGAAATTCCTACATCAACAATTTTCGCCGAGGAAGCTATGTTGCTGACAATAAGAATACCAACAAAAAAAGACGCGACAACATCAAGATACTTAAACGATGCTGTTTGTGACATAAATGGCTCCTTGTTTTAATTAGTAGCAGGTTTTCAAGGGTACTGCTATTTTCCAGACGCACTGCTCGGGATAAATCCCTCGCGCATCATCCATCTCATTTACTTTTCTGTGCGTCACGCCGTTTTCATTTCGTTCATCCACACGCATTCGCGTGCATTATTGGGCGCCCAGTTTTAATTATTAAAGCGGGTTAACTAGGATACCGCTATTTTTACTTGGCTTTTATGCCCACTTGATAAACTCGCTACGGTACGGATGAATCAACGCTTCGTGTTTCGGCATTATGCGCACCGTGTGTCCCTGCATACCTGTGTCGTTACATTCAATCTGTACCTGGTAAAGGTTTAAATTGCCTTCACTCTTTGACCACTTCATTTCAAGTTTTTTCGCGTCATCAACATCAATATCACCTGTCTGGCTCGATATTGTGCCGTGATACAGTTCAACCAAAAGGTCCTGAGGTGAAATGCTGCCAAGGTCAAGGTAAGCTGTAACTGTTAACATGTCGCCGCGCTGCATTATCGGTTTCGCGTCAGATTCGATTTTGGCGATTTTCAGGCTGCCCCATGATTGCTGCAGTTTGTTAAAATATTTCGCGAGGGATTTTGCCTCGACATAACTGTCTTTACTGAAGCGTCGGTAGTTATCCAGCGCGGGGAAGTAGAATTGATTTGAATAATCCATCAACATGCGGTGGCTGGACATCGACTGCCCGATTGTCCTCATGCAGTCTTTCATCATTTTAATCCATTCGCGCGGAAGTCCGTCTCGTCCCCTGTC
>WQXE01000221.1 GCA_009784995.1 Treponema sp.
ATGTCGTAAGTTGAAATCTGGCATATAGCCATCTAATTATCCAGTCTAAGGTTAACCCGGCAAGAGGGAGGACAACCCAGAGTATTACACTCATCGCTTCACCCCTTACCGAAGAAAATTCATATTCTCTTTAAGAATAGACCAAAAATCAAAAAAAGTCAAGTTTTTACATTCGGTTTTTACATTCGGAATTCGCTGCCCAGGTATACCTTTCTAACCATTTCGTCGTTCAAAATAACTTCTTTGTTACCCTTCGCGAAAATATTACCATCCGCGATAATAAACGCCTCGTTTGTAATTTCCAAAGTATCGCGCACATTGTGATCGGTTATTAAAATTCCAATGCCGCTATCCGCTAACTGGCGAATAATTTGCTTGATTTCAAAAACAGCGATGGGGTCGATGCCGGCGAAAGGTTCGTCCAAAAGTAAAAATTTAGGTTCTGTAGCCAAAGCTCTCGCGATTTCGGTGCGGCGGCGCTCTCCGCCGGAAAGGGTATACCCAAACTGCGACCTAATTCGCCCGATGCTAAACTCATCAAGTAATTGTTCCAATTTTTCTTTTTTTTGTTCTATATTAATATCCTGACGGCTTTCCAAAATTGCCCATATATTTTGTTCGACAGTTAATTTTCGAAAAATCGACGCTTCTTGAGGAAGATAAGCGATACCCATTCTAGCCCGGCGGTACATGGGCAGCGGAGTGATGTTTACATCATCCATTAAAACAATCCCCGCGGTTGGCTGGTAGAAACCTACAATCATGTAAAATATAGTGGTTTTTCCCGCTCCGTTAGGACCTAAAAGACCCGCCACTTCGCCGTTTTTCATGGAAAACGTCACGCCTTTAACGACTGACTTTTTCCCGAAACTTTTATAAATATCTGAAACACCAAGTGTGTGAAATTCTTTCATATTAATTTACTATCGTTCCTGAAACGGATCCTTCCATTATTACATCGTCAGTTTCCAAATCAACGCGAATTTTATCCGCGCGAAATTCATCGTCTTTTTTAAATACGACAGGAAATCCCGTAAGATCAAGTATTTTTTCTGTTCGGTTATAAACAGCGTATTCGCTGCGGCAAACCATATCATCTTTAAATAATCGAACCTGTATTTGAAACACCGCTATCTCATTATCTTCATCATATACAATACTTCTTCCCCTCGCTACAATCTCGTTTTCTCTGTCTTCAAGGGTTGAGTTGCCGTCAAGCCGCGCTATTTTTAATGTACGATCATAACTAAGCCGGTCTGTGTAAAAAAGAATGTTTTTATCTTCTTCATGCCCCCAAACATTACCAAAACATTCGATAAAACGGTTATTGTTTCCGTGAATTTCGATTCTGTCGTCGCGCAAAAGCATGTTATTAGATCTTACTTCCGCGTTTCCCGTTAAAATTGTGGTTTCCCTTCCAAGCGCGGTTGAACCTGACATCCTGTCCGCTCTAAAAGTAAATGTATCCGCCGTTAAAAGATTTACATTAAAAAAGAAGAATATTATTAACCACGAAAAATCACGAATCATATTTTATTCAGCCTCGTTAACGTCAGTTTCATTGTCTGCGTCTTCGTCGTCATTCTGTACAAATGTTCCGCTTACGTTACCTGAAAATTCCCACAAACGGCTGCGCGCTTCAACAGTAAGCCCGATGCCTGTAAAACTAGTCCCATTACTCTGATAAACATTAACAATGGTTTCATCCGCGGTAAAAAGAATGTGCGGTTCTTCTCTCCAGTCAAGTTGAAAGGTTTCCAATATAATATCTTCGGAGTTTATTTCCAGCCAGACATCATCGCTCATGGAAAAATCTCCGGATCTGATATTAATAGACGCGCTTCCCGCTTTTCCCAAAACATTTACTTCTTCGCCTTTTTCTCCGTATTGTTCAAATAATAAAACTTCCAGCTTCATTAAATTTTGTCTGTCATAACGTTCGGCTCTATCAGCCTGAAACCGCGCTATCGGGTCCGCCGACCTTACCCGCATATAATCAACATTAATCATTACAAGGTCCGGCATTGTTCCATCCTCCGGATCCAAATCCCCGTAATCGAAAGTACATGACAAAAAAAGAAAAAAGAAAAAAGAAAAAAGAGAAATTATAAATATTGTTCTTTTCTTTTTCATACTCAATCTTTAACCCTTGTTCCGGCACCTTGATATAAATTCCTTAAATAACGGAGACGCCGCCATTGGTTTAGATTTATATTCGGGATGAAATTGAACGGCTACACCCCACGGAAGATTCGGATCATCCTGAGGCCATTCAATACATTCAACCGATGTTCCATCTGAATTAAAGGCGGCCGCTTTTAAACCTGATTTAATCATATCATTCTTATTTTGATTGGTAAATTCATATCGATGGCGGTAACGCTCCATTATTTGTTTTTCGCCGTAAGCCTTAAAAATATGGGTATTTTCTTCGATTTTTATTTCGCTCGCGCCCAATTGCGCGATTTCTTCGTACTTTTCGGTATCATTTTGATTTAATACATTACGCGCCCATTCAACCATCATTA
>WQXE01000222.1 GCA_009784995.1 Treponema sp.
ACACTGTTTAAAGACCTGTAATCTTTAATTCTTTCCATAACACCTGTTATATGAGTTTCTATTACATTTTTTGCTTCCTGCTCATAAATATTAAATTTTAAGAAGAATTCGCTGTCTGCCCGCAAATATGGAAATTTTCTATAAACCCATTGCGGAAAATAATGAGGCGCTAAAAGAACATCAACTCTTACATTATATTTTTCTGCTTCCTGTAAAATTCTTTCTATTTTTTCGACTCCGGCTGCATTAAAACCGTAACCGCCGTTTATTTCTATTACTGTATCCCGCGGACCGACTTCGGTTTGAATTATATCAACACCGAATCCTGTCATTTTAGGAATATCATTTACAATCTGGTCAAAATGCCCGTAACCTGTAAAAAATAAGGGGCGTGTAACAGAGCTTCCGTTAACAGGATTTACTGCTCTTCCAAAAAATGAATTACCTCGAATTTCAACATTACCTGTAACATACCGCGTAATATTCCACGGTCTTTTTGTACCTGTCAGATACGCGTTTAAAGAAGTTATAACATTATCACTGATTTCTGAAAGACAGGCGGCTCCATAAGAGGCTCTGGCAGTATTTCCATGCCGTAAATCATCCCGCGCATAAGAAATAAAATCTTTTAAAACTGTATAATCGACCATTTCATAATCGACTGTTATTCCCCTTGTACGGCACAAGCCAAATAATCTTTCAATTTCAGGTAATTTATTTGTTTCAATATCAAAAAGAATACTTTCTATTTGACCCCGATTAAGCCTGTTATTATCTGTTGAAACGCACGTAAATAGTGAAGTTAATAAAATCAGACAAGGTATTATATAAATAATTTTTTTATTAATGATTTTCATACTTTATACTAAAATAATCAGAATATTTCGGCAAGTCATAAAAAAAACTTGCCAATTCTGTAAAGCCGATATATCATATATATATGAATGAAAATCTTCGAATAACAATTGTAAATAACGAGTTTTATGTAAACGACAGGAAAATATGGATAAACGGAGCGAATACTCCCTGGAACAACTGGAATGATTTTGGCGGAAATTACAATCATACATGGTGGGAAAAACATTTTATAAAATTGCGTGAAACAGGAATAAACGCGGTACGAGTATGGATCAATTGTAATAATGATAATGGCGCGCTTTTAATAAATAACAATGGAAAAATTGATGGCGCGAGCGACAAACATTGGGAACACCTAGATCAATTTTTTCAGATAGCGGCGCAAAATCAATTATATATAAAAGCGGTTATACTTTCTCACGAGCATTTTAAAAATACCGGAGCTAGATCCGAACCTTTTAAATGGCGTAGTATGGTTTGCAATAAAGATGCCGTAATGTCATTCGCGCAAAATTATACAATACCGTTTTTAAAAAGATATAGCGATAATCCTTATTTATGGAGTATAGATATTTGCAATGAACCGGATTGGATTTATGAAAATATCGAATGCGGTCAATTATCATGGGAGCAAATATCATATTTTATAGCGGTTAATGCCTCGGTTATTCATGAAAACAGCAAAGTCCTTGTTACGGTTGGAGCCGGATTTCCAAAATATAATTCCGATTTAAACAAAAACAGGGGAAACAAATTTTCTGATTCATTTCTTCAAAACCTGTATCCAAATAAAAACGCGTACCTGGATTTTTGGTCTATGCATTATTTTGATTGGGCAGGACCTTACTATAGTGTTCCTTTTTATATAAGCCCGTACGGATCATTACCCGATGGTTTTGGACTTGATATTTCCAAACCCGCAATGATTGGAGAATGTTCGGCGAGAGGTTCAAAAGGTAAAACCGAAGGAACAGAAAATAATACGGTCATTACAGATTATGAAAACGCGATTAAAAACGGATGGCAGGGTGTAATGCCGTGGACTTCCAACTGTGTGGATGAATACGGCGATTTCAGCGATTTTGCGCCCGCGTCCAAACACATGATAGAGAATTATAAAGATTTAATTTTCCCGTTTAATTAAGTTTCATTATATAATCGATGCCGTTTTTAACACTAACCATCGAAGATACAGGATATTCTTCCTGTTCCAAAATAAAATGTTCAACACCAAGCGCTTTCGCTTTTGTAATAACTTCTTTGTAATCGATAGTGCCCTGATCGATATCTACGCATTTTTTGTCTTTTCCAATTTGTTTTACGTGAATAAGTTTTAACCTGTCTTTATTTTTTTCCATATAGGAATAAAGATCGACATCAGCGTAACTTACCCAGAAAAGGTCAAGTTCCATTACGGCTTCTTTTGGAAGATTATCAAATAAAATGTCCAAAAGATACTCGCCGCCGTCTTTAACAAATTCGTGCGCGTGATTATGATAAGCGAACTTTAAACCGCTTTCAGTTATATTTTATACAACAGAGGCTAGAGTGTCTGCTAGCCTGTTCCTATCATATTGTTATTTAATATCAGAGTTAGGACAGCCTACATACGGCGCACCTAATATCCTGTTTTCCGCGATTTGATCGT